>CAKZYL010000382.1 GCA_937884705.1 uncultured Roseovarius sp.
GACCCGATCTGGCTTGCCAGTCGAATGCGTTGGCTTTCGCCCCCGCTGAGTGTGCCCGCGCTGCGCGACAGTGTGAGATACTCAAGCCCGACATTGTTCAAAAACCCCAGTCTTTCCCGGATTTCCTTCAGGATCGCTCGGGCAATCTCATTTTTTTGGTTGGTCAGAGTTTCGGGCACGCTTTCACACCAAGCGTAGGCCTCACGAATGGACATCTCAACCACGTGCCCGATGTGCAGACCGGCGATTTTCACCGCAAGCGCTTCTTCCCGTAGACGATACCCGTCACATGCACCGCAGCGCCTATTATTCTGATAACGCTCAAATTCTTCGCGGATCCAGCTGCTATCGGTTTCGCGATAGCGGCGTTCCATATTGGGGATCACACCCTCAAAAGATCGCGTCACCTGATAGACCCGACCGCCCTCATCATAGCGGAACGGGATCTCATCATTGCCCGATCCGTGAAGAAAGACCTGCTTCACATGGGCGGGGAGATCCTTCCAACGGGCATTTTGATCGAACTCATAGTGTTTTGCGATCGCCTCAATCGTCTGCAAGAAATAAGGCGATTTGCCTTTGCGCCATGGGGCCAGTGCCCCATCGGAGATCTTCAGCGTCTCATCGGGCACGACCAACCGCTCATCGAAGTAAAGCTCAACGCCCAGCCCGTCGCATTCCGGGCAGGCCCCGAACGGCGCATTGAACGAAAACAGGCGCGGCTCAATCTCTGGGATGGTGAAGCCGCTCACAGGGCAGGCAAAATTCTCTGAAAACGTGACGCGCTGCGGATCCCCCTCCTTTGGGGCTGTCTCCAGAATGGCAATGCCGTCGGCCAGATCCAAAGCGGTGCGGAAGCTGTCCGCCAGACGCGTCTCTAAGCCTTCCTTGACCACAAGACGATCCACGACCACGTCAATATCGTGACGAAATTTCTTATCCAGGGTGGGTGGTTCATCCAGCTCGTAGAACTCTCCATCCACTTTCACGCGCTGAAAACCTTGCTTGCGCAACTCTATGAATTCTTTGCGATATTCACCCTTACGGTCGCGGATGATCGGCGCGAGAAGATAGGCGCGCGTCCCCTCCTCCATCGTCATGACGCGATCGACCATATCCTGCACTTGCTGCGCCTCAATCGGGAGACCAGTGGCAGGCGAAAACGGCGTGCCGACCCGCGCAAAGAGCAGGCGCATGTAGTCATAGATTTCCGTGACGGTTCCGACGGTTGACCGGGGGTTCTTGCTGGTGGTCTTTTGCTCAATGGAGATCGCCGGGCTGAGGCCGCTGATGTGATCCACATCGGGCTTTTCCATCATATCGAGGAACTGGCGCGCATAGGCAGACAGGCTTTCCACATAGCGGCGCTGACCTTCAGCATAGATCGTGTCGAAGGCCAAGCTGGACTTGCCGGAGCCCGATAGCCCCGTGATCACAACCAATTCGTTGCGGGGAATATCCACGTCAACGCTCTTGAGATTGTGCTCGCGCGCGCCGCGAACTTCTATGTTTTTCAGCTCGGCCATCAAACCCCCAGACTCTGCTTCTTCGGAGATAGGGGAAGTGCGGTTTTAATCCAAGACAAAAATGTGAACAAAGAGTGAACAACTGACAGGATTGGTCAGTCATCCACAGCTTTCTGCCGGGCAGAAAGGCATGTCTGTATCACGTCGGTACTTCGTCGGTGCTGCTGGTACCACAGGCTAACCGATAAAGAGCCAATTGGTGGCGACGCCAATTGGTCACCTAAGCCGCCCGCTCAGACGCCAAAACGTGGCGGAGGACGGGCAAACGGCATGGGTGTGGATGACCTTGTGATACGCCTGTGGTCGGATGGAACCCCACCCTACGCGTGAGTTTACATGTGGATGACCTGACCATAGGCGTCGAGCACGCTTTCATGCATCATTTCGCTGAGCGTCGGGTGCGGGAAAACGGTCTGCATCAGATCTTCTTCCGTGGTCTCAAGCTGCTTTCCGACAACATAGCCTTGAATGAGTTCCGTCACCTCGGCCCCGACCATATGCGCGCCCAGTAGCTCGCCCGTTTTGGCATCGAATATCGTCTTGATCATGCCTTCGGCTTCACCCAGAGCGATGGCTTTGCCGTTGCCAATGAAGGGAAAACGGCCGACTTTGACCTCGATCCCCTGCTCTTTGGCTTTGGCTTCTGTCAATCCGACGCTGGCCACCTGTGGGTGGCAGTAGGTGCAACCGGCAATGCTCTCGGCAAGGACTGGGTGCGGCGCGCCACCTGCAATGAGTTCGGCCACCATCACGCCTTCATGGCTGGCCTTGTGCGCAAGCCAGGGTGCGCCGGCGATGTCCCCGATGGCATAGACGCCGTCAACGCCAGTGCGGCAGAAGTGATCCGTCACCACGTGACCGCGATCCACTTTCACACCAAGCGCCTCTAGTCCAAGATTTTCGACATTGCCGGTGATACCGACCGCCGAGATCACCGTGTCAAAGTCGTGCTTCGCGACTTTGCCGCCGGTTTCGATATGCGCTGTGACTTTGCCCTTGGCGCGATCAAGCTGTTTGACCATGGATTTCTCCATGATTTTCATACCTTGTTTTTCAAAGCTCTTCTTCGCGAAGGTGGAAATTTCAATGTCTTCGACCGGTAGAATGCGGTCCATCACCTCAACCACCGTCGTTTCAGCGCCGAGCGTGTTGTAGAAGCTGGCGAACTCAATCCCGATCGCGCCCGAGCCGATCACCAAGAGCTTTTTGGGCATGCGCGGCGGCATCAGGGCGTGTTTGTAGGTCCAGACAAGATCGCCGTCCGCTTCGAGGCCCGGCAGCTCACGCGCGCGGGCGCCTGTGGCCAGAATGATGTTCTTGGCTGAGAGCGTCTCAGTCCCCTTGTCTGTCTTGACGCTCACCGAGGATTTGCCGGTCATAGTGGCCTCCCCCATGATCGCCTTGACCTTGTTCTTTTTCAGCAGGTGTCCGACGCCACTGTTGAGCTGCTTGGAGACCGCGCGGGAGCGTTTCACAACCGCATCGAGATCATAGTCAATACCCGTGGCCGACAGACCGAACTCTTTGGCGCGATGCATCAGGTGAAAGACCTCTGCGCTGCGCAACATGGCCTTGGTGGGAATGCAGCCCCAGTTGAGGCAAATGCCGCCCATATGCTCGCGCTCGATCACGGCCACTTTCAGCCCAAGCTGCGCGCCGCGTATCGCCGCCACATAGCCACCGGGACCGGCTCCGATCACAATCACGTCGAAGGTTTGATCTGACATGTGTCCTCTCCGTCAGGTCGCATTTTAAAATTAGTTTGACGTTAAACTATTTTTCCAGCGACCTCAACGAGAGCCGCGCATCCCGCTGCGGAATGTCACGTGTGTTGTTACTGAGCGGCCTTATTGGGCCGCTACAGCTTGCAGTTCGCGCACAGTGGATCCGTATCCGCCTTGCTTCAAATACGTCTGCTCGGACCCTGTTGAGGCCCTGCTCAGCACAGAGTTGCGATACGGGAATCTGCCGAATTGGCGGATGACTTCGCGATGCGCCCGCGCGTGAAATAGGTTGTCTGCACCGGTCTCGGGCATCCGTTCAATCAGCAGCCGAATGCACCGTTCTTGGTCGCACAGATTCTCTGAATGCATCAATGGAAGATAGAAGAACTGACGCGCGGGTTCATCAATACGCGTGTCCCAGCCGTTTTGGATGGCCAGTTTAGATGCGGCCAGCGCATACTGATCGGCTTCAAAGCTTCTTGGATCGTCGCGAAACATGTTCCGCGGAAACTGATCCATCAGAAGAATGTAAGCCAATGTACCGCTGGGATAGGTCAGCCAAAGGCCATAGGTGCCCTCAAGCGCATTTTGCCACGCGTTTTCAAAACGATCTCTTATGGTCGTATCAAGCTCATCAGAGGCTTTATACCACTTACTCGGCCCCAACTCGTCGAGCCAAAACTCTAACACCTCTTCTGGCGAGGTCATACCCTTCTCCTTTTGATCACGTCCCGGTCGTCCCTAAATCGTAAACTTCCCTGCACCTATGTGCACAGTAAAAATTTGCAACAAGAGCAATACTCCGTGACTTGGAATAGTTTCAGGCTGAGCGCGGATTTTCGCTTGTCTCGTCTTCTTGGGCCGTATCGATTGCATACTCAGTCGCGAAAGACACCGCCGCGGGAGACGACGACATGGTGACAATCGCGTAGCTGTCGGTCTCACTGGCAGCGGGTGCCGGACGAATGGTCATGCGGAACCCGGCATAGGCGGCCAAGACCGCACCCAGCAACGCGATGAAGATAAAAAACCCTGGCGGACCGAAGGCGCTCATGATCCAGCCGAGGAGCAGCGGGCCTGAGACGGCTCCGAGCCCATTGATAAAGACCATCCCGCCGGCCGCGCCTGCCATCGCGTCGTGATCGAGGTAGTCATTCACATAGGCCAAGAGCAGCGAATAGAGCGGGTTCGACATGCCACCCACGATCACTGCGGATACAACGATCGCCCAAAACGCCCCGGAAAAGAGCGCGCCAAAGATCGCTGCGCCCCCCAGAATACTGGAAGTGCCCATGATCAAAAGCCGGCGGTCCATCCGATCGGACAGCCACCCGATGGGAAACTGAAGCACCAACGCGCCGACAAAGAAGGCGGAGACGAACGTTGAGATCTGCGCCACGCTCAGACCCGCCTGCGTGCCGAAAACCGACGCCATGCCGAACTGCGCCGAGAAAATACCCCCCAGAAGGAGCATACCCACGCATCCAAGCGGCGAGGCCCTCCAGATCTGAAAGAGGGAAAGAGGTTTGGCGGAGGCGTGGGCGGGCACCGGGCTGATTGACAGCAGGATCGGCGTGAATGCCAAAGAGATCAGAACGGATGGGATGATGAAGAGGATGAAGCCGCCAGGATCGGCCAGAACGAGCAGCGCCTGAGAGGTGACGATCCCCAGCATTTGCATGATCATGTAGAGCGCCAGCGCCTGACCGCGGTTTTCGTTGTCTGTGGAATCGTTGAGCCAGCTTTCTGCGGTGACATAGACGCCGGAAAAGCAAAACCCGACGAGGATGCGCCCCGCAGTCCACGCATAGGGATCCGTGACCCACGGATACATGATCATCACAGCGGAAATTAGCGACGCAAGCGCCGCGAAGACGCGCACATGCCCAACTTTGCGCAAGAGATCGGGCGCGATGCGGGAGCCAAAGAGAAACCCGACAAAGTAGCCGGACATGATCAAAGACATCGATGCGGTTGAAAAGCCCTCGATCTCGCCCCGGATCCCCAAAAGCGTCGATTGCATCCCGTTGCCCACCTGTAAGAGCATCATGCCGAGCAGCAACGCCCAGGCGTTCTTCAACACTGAAAACATGGATGAGAATCCTTTACTTCGCTGCACCGGCTTTGACGGATCTCTGCGATCCTGTCGCGGACATTTTCGACCTGTGCGGGTCGTTTACAGGCCGTTGCCCAACTTTATCCTGGGATCAGAAGGGACGCATCGCCGTAGGAGAAAAACCGGTACCTCTCCGCCACCGCATGATCATAGATCGCGCGAATGCGGTCTTGGCCCATGAGCGCGGCAACCAACATCATCAAGGTCGATTTGGGCAGATGGAAATTTGTCATCAGCGCGTCCGTGACCTGAAACTGAAACCCGGGATAGATGAAGATGTCGGTCTCTCCCTTCCAGGCATGAATGGTGCCGGACCGACCCGCGCTTTCGATCAACCGCAACGCGGTTGTGCCCACCGGAATGATCCGCCCGCCCGCTGCTTTGGTTTGTTGGATATCTCTCGCGGCTTGTTCTGTGATCTCGCCCCATTCGGCATGCATCTTGTGGGTGGTGACATCATCGACTTTCACCGGAAGAAACGTGCCCGCGCCGACATGCAACGTGACATGGGTAAAGCCGACGCCATGTACCTCAAGATCATGCAACAAGGCATCGTCGAAATGCAGCGATGCTGTCGGCGCCGCCACCGCGCCGGGGCGCTTTGCCCATACCGTCTGGTAGTCCTCTTTGTCTTGTGCGTCAGCCGCCCGTCGCGTGGCAATGTAGGGTGGCAAAGGCATAGCACCGGCCGCGTTTAGCGCATCATCAAACGCCTCCCCCTCAAGGTTGAACCGCAAGATACCAAGGCCATCAGCGCGCCCGATGCATGTGGCGCTCAGCCCTGCATCAAAGAGCACCTCTTCGCCGTCTTTGAGCTTTTTCAATGGTTTGACCATCGCGCGCCAATCGCCAGAGGCTGTGGTGTCGAGCAACGTGACCTCAATCTTCGCGCCGCTGGCACTGGTTGGATCCGCCCCCTTGCGGTGCCGCCGGCCTGTCAAACGCGCGGGGATCACTTTCGTGTCGTTCAGGACAAGGCGATCCCCTGAACGCAGAAAGCGGCTGATGTCGGACACCACCGCGTCGGTTATCGTATCACCATCCGCGACCAACAGTTTCGCCGATGTCCGAGGACGCGCCGGACGGGTCGCGATCAAGTGCTCTGGAAGATCGAAGTCAAAGTCGTCGAGGCGCATTAACGGTCAGCGCCAGAGCTTGTCTCTCCGGACGCGCCACTGTTGTCGGCGGCAGCATCCTGGCCTGGCGTTTTGGGAGGCGAGCGCCGGAACAGATCGCGAAACATGCCCGGCGTCAGCACTGAAAGTGGCGCAACCTGAACCCGTGGTCGCGTTGACTCCCCGTCCACGGAATACTTGATCCCCACCAGCCCCTCTCCCTGGCGCGTGAACAACCCGCCGAGGTTGAGGGCGTAAATTGGAGAGAGCACGCCTTCCATATCCAACCACTTGGTGCCGATATAGTAGTACCCCTCCATCGAGATCCCCATCGACGCGCCGACGGCGCTGCCTGAATAGAGCGTGACGCGTTCGGGTGCGAGTTGAAATTTGGCTTCTAAAGTGCTGAAATGAATGCCTTCTCCGTCGAGCTGTTCAAGCAGACCGACGAGGCTGATGGCATTCAAAAGCTCGGCCATGGTGGGGGCGTCCTTGACGCGCAGGTTGGAGGCTTTGAGCTTGCCTTCATAGATACCGGCCCCGTCTCCGGGCACCAAGTAGAGCTCTAGCTGGCCATCACGGGCTTGTTTGAGCAGGTTGGCCGAGCGCAAGACCGCCCCGGCATCGCCCGCGGTAATGACAAAGGCGCTACGCCCGTTGTGAGGGGCAATGCGACCGACAATCGGGGCTTGCCCGTTCACATTGCCGGTGAACTCGCCGTCGGGCCCGTTACTCATGTCGAGTTCCGCGGTGAAATCGGTGATATTGATGCTGTCGGAAACCTGTAAGCGATCCAGACGCAGGGAGACCGGGCCGCCCTTGCCGGTTCTGCGCTGCCCGTCGCCCCGCGTCAGCGTGGTTTGCCGCAGATCAATCGTGCCGCCCGCGACGCGCACCAGGGGCGGCTGATTTGGCCCAAGACCGACCAGATCCACCGGCGCGTCGATCCAATTGTCGAGCTGCACGCGGGAGAAATTCGCCTGTTGCAGCTGCCCATCTGGCTGCAACGTGACGCTGCCATTGGCACGCAGCCCACCGGCATTGAGTGACAGAGTGTCAAGAGACGGCGGCGCGCCCAACAGGCCACTGACGGTCAGCTCTCCGGTCTCATCTGCGCTGATGCCCCAGTCAAGCGGTGCAAATTGAAGCGCTAGGCCTGCCAAATCAGATGTCAGCGTGAATTTGGGGGGTGTGTCTCGCTCCAATGCCAGCTCTAGAGTGCCGCGCCCTGCCCCACTGACGCTTCCAGGTGGCAAGCCGATATTGAATTCCTCCAAAAAGCGTTCCGAGAGCTCAATCCAGCCCTCGACATCGGCGCGGCCATTGCTGCCGGGGGCAAACGGCATGATCAATTGACCTTCGAAGGGCACCTGACCCAGGCGGCCCGGACCCGTCAAAGACATGCCATCGGGGTTTGCCGCGACGACAATGCGAGAGGAGGCCAGCGTGCGATCCTTGATCAGGGTATTGCTGCGCACATCAGTCAATTCCCCCGACATGGTGAAGTCGACATCCGCGGGCGTTAGGTTATCGACGACCGCAAAGCTCATGTTTCCGATCAGCTCTGCCCGACCGTCGGCCAGGGTGACGGACTGTCCGGCCTTATCGATGAAACCGAAAGGCCCCGAATTAAGCAATGAAAGCGCCGCCGTGACCGTGCTGTCGGTTTCCAAACGCACGACGCCCAGGCCACCACGCTCTCGGATGTCTTCAATTTCAAAGCTTGATCCTGAAATGTCGATCTGACCGCCTTGGGGCGGTGTGACCGTGCCAGCATGGGCGCTGATGACAAAGGCGTGGTCTTGAATGCTCGCCGTGCCGCGGCCGTTTTCAATGATCGGGACATTCTTGATGTAACTTGATACCAGATTGTCAAAATCGAAGCCCAGAAAGATATCCGGTTTGCTGTCCGGTTCAGACCGCATGACAAACTGAATATTTTGCAAATCAACATCTTGCACGTTGCTTGTGATCCAGTTTCGCGTCTTTGGCTTTAACGTTGTGGGCCAAAGTTCCAACAACCGTTCCGGGGCGATCTCGGGCACGTGGGCCGAGGCGGCCACATCCCATCCGGTGTCTTTGGCTGCGATATCTGCCGTCACGCGGATGAGACGACCTTGATCGGTGATGGCCATCTCACCCAGCCTGACCGTGAACGGGTCGAGGCTTAGAGCCATGTCGAGCGTGGCCGCGTCAAGGGCAATGGGCGCGTCATAGATCCCGGCCGGATTGGTTTGAAACGATGTGGCGCGAAACTGTGATGTGAGCGCATCGGGCCAGCCATCGGCCATGCCTTCCAGCCGGGTCTTACCTTCGATCCGGGTGGAGACCCATTTGCTGTCGAGCTCAAGCGCATCAAAGGTGATCACCTGCGTTGCCGGATCATAAGTGAGATCGGCACCGGCATGTTCAAAGGCGATCGGGCGTGCCGTTTCGTTGGGGGAGAGCGTGCCAGCACTGATATCGAGATCGGCGGCCAGGGGCCCAAGGTTGCCATCCTGGTCGACCTGCATGGAGAGGCCGCCAGAGATTGGCGCATCCAGCGTATCAAGCCAGCTGAGCGCCGGGGACTGCCCGGCAATGTCGCTGGATGGCATGTCATCAAAGGTGATCGAGAGATCTGCAGCAGAGGATCCGATTTCACTGCGATAGGCCAGGCCCATGGTCGTGGCAAAGGCCCGGTTGCCCAAAAGCGTCAGATCCGCGGTGACCTCGATCGCGTCTTCGTCGCGCATGATCTCAATCTGGCCCCCATCCACATTCCAGGCCTGACCGGCACGGGCATCTTCGTAGCGTAACGTCAGGTTGTCGACGGAGAACCGATCAAGAGAGGCGAAATGCGGGCGCATGAATGTCGTGTCGATTTGCTCCACGATGGCCGCGGGGGTTGTCGCGCGCTGCAAGACGCCGCCCGTACTGCCCAGCTGAAGGTTAATCTGCCCGTCTGCGGCGCGCCGAACGAGGATCTGAACACCGGACACGCGAATGGACCCAGGCCGCATCCGCCCGCGCAAAAGCTCGCTGAGATCGGCCGTGCCCTGAACGTCAGACAGTTTGACAAGCGGCGTGCCGATGTCATCCGCGATAACGACGCTCTGCATTGAAATCTCAGGCACCCAATTGTCTTGCAGAAGGATCGAAACTTCTGCGACATCAAGCGAGAGACCACTCAGATCTGCATTGATTTTCGTCGTGAGATGAGATCGCACCCAATCAGGTGCGGCAAGGCGTGTGCCCACCAATGATAGGACGGCGATGACAGCCACAGCACTCAGAAGCACACAGGTTGCTACAAACCTAATGCCCAACGTTTTCAGCCGCTTTCGCCCCGGTTTGGCAGGATCTAGATCCGTCATATCAGTCAAAGATTTACGCGCGTTCATTTCCTTTATTCTGGCCGGTCTCGATCTAATTTGAAACTGAATATTCAGTGTAGGAGATCACAAATGCTAGAAACCGGCCAAGCCGCACCCGATTTTACCCTGCCCAGGGATGGAGGAGATGCGGTCACGCTCTCAGATGTCCGCCCGTCGCCCGTTATCTTGTTCTTTTATCCTAAAGACGACACATCGAGCTGCACCAAGGAGGCCGTGTCCTTTACGGAGCTTTCCGGCGCCTTCGAAGAGGCCGGGGTGAAGGTGTTTGGCATTTCCAAAGACACCGTGGCCAAGCACGACAAGTTTCGGGACAAACACAGCCTTAGTGTTCCGCTTTTGTCAGATGCTGAAACGGAGGTGTGTGAGGCCTACGGTGTTTGGAAAGAAAAGAAGATGTACGGGAAAACCTACATGGGCATTGAGCGGACCACGGTTCTGATCGACGGGGCGGGCAACGTCGTTCAGGTTTGGCCAAAAGTGAGGGTGCCCGGTCACGCGGATGCTGTGCTTGAGGCTGTCAAAGCGATGTGACAGTGCCGCCAAAGGGCCGATGATTGCCCCTGAAACGGCGACCGCGCAAAGTTATCCACAGATTAACCCTGCGAATGACAACGAAAGTTTGGAAAATTGCAGGGGTTTTGTGTGCCCGCCAGCAACCGGTGGGTGTAAATCGGCAAAATCTTGCCATTCCTTCGTCGAAACAGGCGGGTTCAAGGGCGCATCGGTCAATTTGCTTGCTCACAAAAAGGGCATTTTGTAAGCGTTTGCGGGCGTGCTGCACCCGACCCGCTTTCGAACGGGTGTGCGGCCTTGGGGGACGGTGACAAACGGGGGTCTTGTGCGCTCACATCTTGCGATTAAATTCCACTCCTTTTTGGAGAGATATTTTCCTGAGCGACGGGTTTTTCTACGCTCGGATACGGACACGCGGTTCATAAGACTGCGATCAGAAACGCAGTTGATTGCATTCGTTGGGACAACGGCTCTTGTCGCATGGACCATCATTTCCACAGCGATCCTGCTGATGGACTCGATCGGATCCGGCAATTTCCGCGAGCAGGCCAAGCGGGATCAATCGACCTATGAACACCGCCTCAACTCACTGGAGGCTGAACGAGACCAGCGTGCGATGGAAGCGGCCGCCGCTCAAGAGCGGTTCAACTCTGCTCTTGAGCAAATATCGACGATGCAGTCAGAGCTTTTGGCCTCTGAGGTGCGGCGCAAAGAGCTTGAGACCGGCATTGACGTCATTCAAACCACGCTGCGCCGGACCATGAAAGAACGCGAAGCGGCGGAAAAGCTCATCGACGATTTCAAGACCGCGCGTGACACTGAGACCGCGCTGGCCGCAGCAAATCCGGGTACGTTAGGCGTTGATCCCATAAAACAAATGCTCACAGTGGCGCTTGAAGAAACGGCGCGGGAACGCGACGAGATCGAGGACAACGCCAAGCAGGCGCTCTCTGATGCCAAGGAAATGGCGCTTACGATCGAACTGATGCGCGATGAAAACGATGCGATTTTCCGCCAGCTTGAAGATGCATTGACGATCTCTGTTGAGCCGTTGGACAAAATGTTCAGCGCCGCTGGCCTCAATACCGAAGACATGCTGGACGCCGTGCGCCGCGGCTATTCTGGACAGGGCGGCCCGCTGATGCCGCTGTCTTTCTCGACCCGTGGGGAGGAGCTTTCAACGGACGCTATGCGGGCCAATCGTGTGATTGACGAACTTGACCGATTGAACATCTACCGGCTCGCGGCACAGCAGGCGCCGTTTGCGATGCCCGTGAAAGGATCGTTCAGGTATACGTCCGGCTTTGGCATGCGGTGGGGCCGGATGCACAGCGGCACCGACTTTGCGGCACGGCACGGCACACCGATCTACTCGACAGCAGACGGCGTCGTGACCGAGGCGGAGTGGTCTTCGGGCTATGGTCGCATGGTGACCATCCGACATGAGTTTGGAATTGAAACACGGTATGCGCATCTGTCCCGCATCCGTGTACGGGAAGGGGAAAGGGTATCGCGCGGAGACCGGATTGGTGATATGGGGAACACTGGACGTTCCACCGGTACACATCTACACTACGAAATTCGTGTTGGTGGTAAGGCCGTCAACCCCATGATATACATCAAGGCTGCGAGAAATGTTTTCTAAAAGCAAAATCAATGACCCCGCCCCCAAACCTGAGTCTGCGGTCAAGCCATCTGTGCCGGATCCTCGCACAGAAGTCGCCCGGCCTGATGCCGCTTCAGCAGAATTCCGCGCGACCGCTCCCAAAGCAAAGCCGCCCGCCTCAATTCTGTCGGCAGACTTGCACGTCACAGGCAACCTGAAGACGACCGGCGATATCCAGGTCGAAGGCACTGTAGAGGGCGACATCCGCGCGCATCTTCTGACCATTGGTGAGGGGGCGACCATCAAGGGGGAAGTGATGGCCGACGACGTGGTGATCAACGGTCGCATCGTTGGACGTGTGCGTGGTCTGAAAGTGCGCCTGACATCCACGGCCCGTGTCGAAGGCGATATCATCCACAAGACCATCGCGATTGAATCCGGCGCGCATTTCGAGGGATCCGTTCAGCGCCAGGATGATCCGCTCAACGCCAAGGCAAAGGCGGCTCCACTGAAGCCGGGCACCCCGGCGCAAACGAAGCCGGTGGAGGCTGCCAAAGGGTAAATCTCCTACTTTAGGATTTGAAAAAGCGCGCCTTGCTTTCGGCGCGCTTTTTGTTTTCAGCTCGCTTGTTTTTGGCGACGACCTTCTCGGCGATCCCGCACAACGGTGACGCGATTCATACATCTGTACTGAGGCAAGTAATCGGCAACCGCGTAATGCATCGTGCACCGGTTATCCCACATCGCCATATCCCCTGCCCGCCAGCGCCAGCGCATCTGATCTTCCGGCGTATTCATGTGATTGCAGAGCCATGTCTTCAACGCGTTGGCTTCGTTCGTCGGCAAGCCCTGGATGTGCGTCACGAAAGCCTCATTGAAATTGAGGAACTTACGCCCCGTGACAGGATGCGTGCCGATCAGCGGGCGCACCATGTGACCAAACCGACCCACGGCGGCATCCAATCTTTCTTTGGCGGAGGCTGTTTGGCTGTCCGTTCCAAAAGTGTTTCGAAAATCGCCCATGTCATGGATCGCATCCAGCCCTTCAAGATCACGCTTCATGCCGTCTGGAAGGCGATCATAAGCTGCATAACACGACGACCACATCGTATCGCCGCCCACCTCGGGCACCGTTCGAGCCAATAGGATAGACGCGAAAGGCTGCTGGGCTTTAAACGTCAGATCGGTGTGCCAGCTGTTGGTATCCGGCGGCGCGCCGCTGTCATTTTCCAGTTTTACAATCCGGTCAAAGCCCTCGACATGGGGATAGAGCGGATGCGGCTCATCCACATCGCCAAAGGCTTGGGCCAGGGCTAAATGCGCGGTGGGGCTGATCTCTGTGCCGCGCATGAAAATCACCTGATGATCAATCAAAGCCCGGTAGAGCATTTCAACGACAGCGTCACTGGGGGTGTCGCTGATGTCTATCCCACTGAGCACGGCCCCGAGGGCGGGCGTGATACGTTCAATCTCCATCGTCATGATCCTCCCAACCGCGAGGCTACTCTATCTGGGGATCACACAGCCACATCGTTCGCGACGAAAATGTCGTCTTCGGAGTGTGCGCTGCTGAACGCGCCATCCGCGCGTAGAGACAATTATGCTTTGTATTGCAGTGTCTCACGTTCGATACTTCATGTGGAAAGCCCGGTAGGCCCACCAATCACGCGTGCGCAAGCTCTCTTTCGGCAAAGGCCGGCATCACCTTGTCGATGAAAAGCTGCAGAGAGCGTTTCTGCTGCGTCAAATCCATACCCATCGACGCGTAGTAGACGAATGCATCCGCGCCATAGGCTTTATGCGCCTCGAGCTTTTCGATCACCTGATCCGGCGCCCCAAACATGAGGTTGTGCTCCAGCATTTCTGGGTCCACACGGGCGTTGCCGTCAAGGTCAGCTAGGGGAACTTGGTCTGGGAAGCCGTTGTTAACCTGACCTTTTTTCATCATCAGGTTGCCAAACTGCCCCAGCACATGCCGGATAGAGCCCATGGCCGCCTGCCGATCGGCTTCATTTTCATAGACCGCTGCGTGGCGCATCACGGCCCAATCGCCTTTAAACGGTTTGCCAGCTTTCTCCACGGCGTCATCAAGGCGCCGCCGGTAGGTCTCCACCTCGGACATCGGCATTGTCAGCGGCCAGCTGAGGATATTGCAATCGTGCTCTACAGCATAATCGAACGTCACAGGCGCGCGGGCGGCGACCCAGACGGGCACGTCTTTTTGCACCGGTTTGGGGCATGACGTGGACGTGGGGAACTGCCAGAACTCTCCGTCATGGGCATAGTCGCCTTCCCACAGCTTTTGCACAACCGGCAGAGATTCCTGCATGTAGCGCCAGCTGTCCCGCTGATCGAGACCAGGCTTCATTCGGTCGAACTCCCGCTGGTAAGCCCCTGATCCTATGCCGAATTCCAGGCGCCCGTCGCTCAGAAGATCGAGCATCGCAGCCTCACCGGCAAGGTTGATCGGGTGCCAGTACGCCGCGTTCACTACGCCCACGCCGAGGCGGATGCGCTTGGCATGTTCGCCCCACCAAGTCAGCAATTGAAATGGGTTGGGCGCAATGGTCATCTCAAGCGCATGATGCTCCGCGGCCCAGGCAATCTCAAAACCTGCCGCATCTGCCATTTGCACCATCTCGAGCGTGTGATCGCGCACGGCCTTCATATCTGTCGAGGGGTCCATCCGCTCGAGATTGATCGCGAGGTGAAACTTCATGCTGAACTCCTTTCTGATCGGGTAACGGCGTCGACAAACCAGCTGAGACATGCGCTTGACGCCGCATCGCAAAGACATGTCAGAGCCTGCCACAGAAAATCACTTCTTGAAATTGAATTTATTTGGCGAGAAAGTTCGGAAAATCCGAATTGATAACGATCATGAACATCACGGCCCTCAAAACCTTTCTGGCCATTGTGGACACCGGATCACTGGTCCGTGCTTCACAAGTGCTGCATGTGACACAATCCACGGTGACGGCGCGGCTCAAATCTTTGGAAGATGAACTGGGCCAGCAGCTGCTCAATCGTCAGAAATCCGGAACGACACTCACCCCTGCCGGTACGCGGCTTTTGAGTTATGCGCGGATCATGACGGGGCTGTGGCAACAGGCCAAGTATGAAACCGGGTTGCCCGCGGGGCTTGCCTCTGTGTGTACCTTTGGATGTGATCGCGAGTTGTGGCACGGGCCCGGGTGGGCCTTCTTTTCCGGGGTCATTGCTCAAAATCCCGATATCGCGGTGTCCGTGCGTCAGGGCGGCGCGCGAGATCTGGACATGTGGCTCTCTGAGGGGGCCGTGGATGTCATCATGACATTTGAAAGCGTGACCAGAGGGGCGCAAACCGTACACGCCTTGCCACCCGAAACCCTTCTGCTCTGCTCCGATCGGCCGGATACGCCGATGGATGCCGACCCGCTCTATACCTTTGTCGATCACGGAGAAGACTACCGCCGCCAGCATGCCGAAGACTACCACGATGCGGGTGTGGCCCGGATCAGCTTTGATAGTTCTTGGTGGGCCCTGCAATGCATTCTAGATCGCGGCGGATCGGCCTATCTGCCCGAGACGATGGTGCGGCCTTACCTAGAGGATGGTCGCCTTTACCCCGTCGCCCACGCACCCATCTATCAGCGCAAGAAGAACCTGATCGCCAATGACGCATCTGTGCAGAACTGGGCGTGGTTTCAAACCCTGATAGACGATCTGCGAGGCGGCGCGTGATCCTTGCCAAAGCGACGGGCGCGCGCCTAGCATCCTGCACAAAGTAAAAGGATGCCCCCATGACCGATCGTTATCAGAAATCCATGATGGATAATCTCTATTGGTGGGGCATTCCGACAATGTTTCGATGCCCCCATGCCGGGCCCGAGGACCACGATATCGCGCTTGTCGGGGTTCCGCATTCCACGGGCAACGGCACAACCGAACGGGATCAGCATCTGGGCCCGAGGGCCTTGCGCCATGTCTCGGCAGTGCAACGCCGGGTACATTCTGTCTTTGGCGTCGACCCCTGGAACGATGTGAAAATAGCCGATGTGGGCGATGTGCCTTTCCCGCGCGCCAATGACAATGAAGACTGCATCGAACGCATCACAGAGTTTTATGGAGACATCGACATGGCCGAGGCGCGCCCCGTGTCCATTGGCGGGGATCACTCGATCACCGGCGGCATCGTGCAAGCGCTTGGAAAAGGAAAGCTGGCCAAGGGCGGGCCGGTCTCGTTTCTGCATCTCGATGCCCATACGGACGTATTCACCAAGGTCGATCACTTTCTCGGCGCCAAGAAATCCGCAGCGCATTGGGGGGCCTATCTGGCCGATCAGGGCGATGTCGATCCCACCCGCTCCATGCAGATCGGTCTGCGCGGGCATCCAAGATCGCTCGATTGGCTGCAGCCGTCATATGAGTATGGCTACAACATCGTAACCATGGCTGAGTTTCGCGCGCGCGGTCTGACAGACGTGGCGGCGCAGACCCGCGAGGTTTTGGGCGATCGCCCGGTCTACATCACATTTGACCTCGACTGTCTGGACCCGACAGTGGCCCCGGCCGTGTCCAATCTGGAGCCAGGTGAGAAAGGGTTCGACATTGACGAGGCGGTCGGTTTGATCCGGGCCGCGCGTGGGCTCAATGTGATTGGCGGCGACGTGGTTTGTATGATGCCCACCAAGGATGCGCCCAACAACATCACCGCGCTGACAGCGGCGGCCGTCATGTTCGAGATGATTTCTCTGATCACTGAAAACATCGTGAAAGAGAAAGGCACATGAGTACTGCGGCCTGCGCGCCTTTTCGGTGTGTGAGGGGTCGTGGAGCGGTCTTTGAGGACAGCGATTCGGTAGTTTCGCGGTCTTTGCCCGGGTCCCGAGATATAGGCGTCACGTGTTTGCGCTAACCCCATCATAATTCTGGTTTGTACGTCTCGTCAGATTTTGCGATCGTTTCCAGAACTTGCATGACTAATGAGCAGACCCGCAGAATTGTTGATTAATTGGCAACGATAAAGGCAAGCTTGCGCAGTATAACTGTGGATAAATCTAGATTTGCTCCATCAATTATGAAAGCCTCTGAGTATGGAGACCGGGCGCTTAAGGGTTTCAGCGTTTTTTGGTCGACATTGTGTTAGTTATTATGGAGGGGCACATGGCCCAGACACCCCAAAAAGACGCCGAGGCAGGCACCAAGACAGAACAGACAACAGCTCAGAGCAAAGAGACCGGTGTGAAGACAATCCCAGCACGTGTGTTTACGGATTTCGCCGCGATCTAGATCGGAGCATATGGAAACGTGACGTTATCGACTGCCGGTATGGCAGATCGCTCAGGGTAAGTTTGTGTCTATCCATTTGAGCTTTCGATAATGTCGTTGATTTCAGCCAGAAGATGATCTGGCAAGTCTATGCCGTGAGCGACGGCGGCTGATCTTTTTTGTTGCCGTGACACGCCTGGCAATCGCGTCCCATCCTGAGCCATGATGGTCTGCAAAAGCCCCTCAAGGCGCTCAGAAAATCCGGGCGCTGCCGCGTCTGGAGAAAAGGCGATGATCGTCTGCCCCACGCCGGGTGGCGCGCCTTCGGCCTCAAAGAACGACGTCGCCTGATATGAAGGGTTCGCGCCTGTAAGCGTGGCGCATAAGATCTCTACGATCAGGGCCAGAGCGGCGCCCTTGGCGTCCCCCATGGGGAGCATTGTGCCTTTGAGCGCATCAGTGGCATTCGTTGTCGGTTGTCCATCTGCATCCAGCGCCCATCCCTCTGGGATCTTCTCGCCCGACTTCGCGGCGGCCATCACCTTGCCGCGCGCCACACGAGACAATGACAGGTCGATCACCAAGGGAGGCCCATCAGCCCTGGGTGCCGCAAAGGCAATTGGGTTTGTCCCAAAGAGTGCCGTCGATCCGCCCCAAGGTGCCATCGCTGGTGGTGAATTCGCCACCATCAGCGCAACAACCCCTGCGGTCGCAAGCTTTTCGACATGGGCACCCAATTGACCACAATGATGCGAGCGATAGACATAGCCGGCGGCGATGCCATCTTTACGAGCTATCTCTGGCAACTCGTTGATCAAAAGAGACAGCGCCGGGAAAGCAAAGCCATACTGCGCATCCACGTGTAGCAGCGACGGCGTCGGGCGCGAGATTTGTGGCACCGCATGCCCATCCACTTTGCCAGACGCTGCCTGCGCCGCATATGAGGCGACACGTGAGAGGCCATGCCCGCCCTGCCCGTCAACCTGCGCGGCGATCAAGGCATCCGCGACCTTCACGGCGTTTTCTGGTGACACATAAGAGACGGCAAAGGCCCGCACGACCAGCGCGCGGGCCTCTTCAATTGTCAAAACCGCCATTAGGCTGAGCGGTAAAGCTTGGTCATGGAAAACTCGCGGTGACCGAGCGCTTCTGCTGCCGTGTTCCGACCATTGGCGGTACGGCGGATCATGTCGATCAGCGCGTCACCGGCCTCATCAATCGTCATCTCGCGGCGCAGGATACCGGAGACATCCACGTCCACATGCTCAGACATGGTGCGCACGGTGCGCGGGTTTGCGGTGATCTTAATGACCGGCACGATCGGGTTGCCCACGACGTTGCCCTGCCCGGTTGGGAAAGTGTGCACCACAGCCCCACCCGCGGCCATCAGCGTGACGCATTCGGCTGCCGCAGACGAGCTGTCCATGAAATAAAGGCCATCGCCAGATCTGGGCTGCTCAGCAGGCTCCAGAATGTCGATGTACTGAGAGGTGCGGCCGATCTTTTCGAGGTTGCCGAGGGCTTTCTCTTCGATGGTGGTCAGACCGCCTTCGATGTTGCCTTTGGTGGGCTGGCTGTCGGAAAGGTCATCGGTTTGGTGCGCGAAAATCACGTCGTCCTGATAGGCCTTCCACATCTTGTACCAACGCTCCCCCACCTCATCATTGATCGCACGCTTCTGGCAAATGTGCTCTGCCCCCGTGATCTCAGAGGTTTCGCCGAAGAAGCCGGTGATGCCTTCGGGCAGCAGTTTGTCATACATGTTGCCGACCGTTGGGCAGGATCCCAGACCCGTTGTCGTGTCACTTTCGCCGCATTTGGTGGAGACCCATAGCTCTTTGATCGAGCATTCCTCGCGCTGCACTTCCGTGGCCTTGTGCACGAAGTCTTTCGCAGCCCAGCTTGCTGCGCGGATCGTTTCAAAGTCGCCCTTTTGCTCAATCGAGAACTCGGCCACTTCCTTGCCAGTTTCGCGGATGCCGTCGGCGATGCGCTTGGTCCAGCCGGGCTCAATCCCGATCACGACGACAGAGTGCACGTTGGGGTTGGCGCCGGTGCCGATCATGGTGCGGAAATGCAGCTCCAGGTCTTCACCGAATTGCAGGCGGCCATAGGCGTGCGGCAGGGCCATGGTGCCTTTGACGTTGTTGGCCACGGCCTCAACAGCCGCATTAGAAATGTCATCGACCGGCAGGATCACGACGTGGTTGCGCACACCCACACGGCCGTTTTCGCGCCGGTAGCCCATGAATGTCATGTTAGAGTAATTGCTCATGAATTTTTCCTCTCGCTATCGCTTCGCCACTTGAGCGAGGCGAGCTCCTTACCAGCGTTTCGTCTTGCAGTTATGGGTGTGGACATGGCGCCCTTTGGGGATGTCGGCGATGATCTTGCCGATGTCTTCACCGTATTTGATGGCGGTGTCGCCTTCCTGGAAGTCCTGCAGGGCAATCTTGTGCCCGATCGGAACATCGTCCTCTGCGGTCAGGGTGAAGGTGGAATTGTCATGGGTGACGCAGCAGAACATCTCTGTACCGGCGGTCAATCCCTCGACCACAACCACGCCGACATTGTCGTCATGTTCGTGAACCAAAAGATGGGGAGTATTGGACATCTCAAGCAGCCTTTCGAAATTGCGGTGGTTTTCCAACGGGTATCATGTATAAGAAGTCTTATACAAGAGTAATTATACAGGAATTCGCGTGACGGATCTGACCAACACCCAGACGGCCGGCAAGGCCCCGCCGCTTTACCAGGTTGTGATTGATACGATCGTGGCGCGCATTGCCTCTGGTGCGCTGCCTCCTGGCGCGATGCTGCCCAGCGAGGTGCAGCTTGGCGCCGAATTGGGGGTCAGTCAGGGCACGGCGCGCAAGGCGCTCATCGACCTTGAGCGGCGCGGGCTTGTGCAGCGCGAACAGGGACGCGGGACATTCGTCACGGTCCAGACGCCGGACCGGGCGCTGTTTAATTTCTTTCGCCTGAGGGGGCCGGATGGGTCGCGCCCAGCTCCAGTGCTGGAGCATCAAGACATCGCCGCACGCGCCGCAACGGCGGAGGAAGCCGCGCTGCTTCACGGTCAGCCTGAGCGCGTTTTTGAGATCCGACGGCTGCGCAGCTTGCCGGTAAATGACCGTCTTTCTGAGGTCTCCGTTGTCGCGCAAGCCCTCTTTCCCGGTCTGCTGGAGCGCGCGCCGCTGCCGAACACCCTCTATGTGTTTTATCAGCAGGCCTATTCCTGCATCATCGTACGCGCCGAGGAACGTCTTGTTCCCACCAACGCAGATGAGCAGACGGCCGAGAAACTGGGCATTGCCCCCGGGACGGCAATTCTGCGCGTGGAACGTGTGGCCTTTGACGCGCTTGACCGCGCTGTAGAGCGTAGGATCAGCCTGATCCACGCGAAAACAAGCAGTTATGATGTGACGCTGAAATAAATTTTAGGCCGATCAAAGGATATTAGACTGGCTGTCTGGGTGTGGGATGGCACGGGCTAAAGTCGCCCCACGAACGCAGCAAAATACAGTGCGCGTGTTGCCATCATGCCTTCGCGCAGGATACCGGACTGCTTAAGCAAAGTGACAGCTGTCATCCCGTTGACGCGGCGCGCTTCACTGAAAGCGTCGAGGATCTTTGCGTTTTTGGGCGTCAGCCGCGCATTGGACAGAACTTGCAGGTTGGCGGCAGACCACTCTGAAAACCGCCCGCCGAGCAATCCGGCGATCCTGCGGACCATGGCGAGCAAATCTGCATTGTACCCGATCTCATTGTCGCCATGCTGTCGATAGTACAGGCAAGGCTCGCGGTCAAACATCACCTCTCCCCCGGCCCCACTGACCAACATGTACATCAGCCAGTCGGTTGCGGCGATGTCATAATCCGCCGCCTCATCCGGAACCAGATTACGGGCCGCCCCATTGAAAAACATCGTGTTTCCCGCGGCAAAATTCTGCACCAGAGCATTGGCGAAACCGAGCTTTTTGCCTTCCCGAATCGAAGGCGCAATGTGCTGGAGATCGGTGTCGGTGACGACCGTGCGCGCGCCATAGAGGGCGGGGCGCGACATGTCTGCAAATCGCGCCAGCGCGCGCGTCAGCTTGTCTTCAAACCACACGTCATCCTGATCGGAAAAACTGTAAAACTCCGCCTTTATGTCAGGGTCTAGCAGCAACGAGATAAAGTTCTGCGCGGCCCCCCGCCCCGGACCCTGCCGCACATGCAATTCAACATCCGGGTGCCGCGCGCGCCAGTCCTCAATGATCTGCAACGTGTCATCGTCTGATCTGTCATCGCTGATCCAAAGCGACCAATTCTTGTGGCTTTGCTTTAAGAATGAGTCCAGCTGTCGCTCAAGAAAGCGGCCTCCATTGTAGGTTGCCAGCAGAATGGCGATATGTGGTTCGCTTTTCACCGCGTCTCAATCATTGGGTTGGGTCCGTGATCATTTTGAATTGCGACGGGCGCTCGGGTTTTTGAGTGTCCTCGGCATCCATCATGTCAGATACAATGGCGATATGTCCGCCCGCCTGCGCGCATAGCACACCGGTAAGACGCTCAAATGCGTGGGCGGTGGTCCCGTCCAGTTGGCCGCGCTCCAGCACGAACTGATTGGCCTGAAAGCCAAGGTCACGGATCACGTTGAGAAGCTCTGGCTTCATCCAAAACATCGAGCCGGCCGCAAATTGCAATTCCCCTGTGCTCAGGCTCAGGCCCACCTGCTCTGCCAAGCGTTCGGCCACGGGTTTGTTGATAGCCCACCATTTGTCACCGGTATAAAGAAACGGATCAGGAACCAGCATTTTCGCGGATCTGTCCGCCAAAAAACCCTCGATCATCCCGCGCACCCCGCGTGACGGCAGCAGGCCATCTGTCAGCTCTTCGCGCCACACGTCGCCGTCCAAGAGGTGCGGAGACTTTTTCGTGTGCAGCTTGCAGACAGCATCATAGCGCGACAGCAGCCCTGAGTTCACCAGGTTCAGGAATGCCAGCACGTCGCGGCCGACATTGGGTTGGCGTTGAATGTGGGAGACGGGCACGTCACCTGCTGCAATCGCTTCAGCCACAGGGTCAAACTCGGGCGCGTCGGGGACAGTCACGATCACATCAAGATCAAGGTTGACCTCAGAGAGGTGCGCCGCGAACTTTTCCCATACATCAAGGTAGAACACGTGCACTACCAGAGCAAACTGCGCGGTCTTTGGCCACGGTCGGACGGACGGGAACGTTCCTTCGAAATAGACGCCGGCGTCAAGCGGGGATTGCGTGATCCGCCTCTCTGACTTGCCATGCCGGATGTAATGCATGAGCGGGCCGTGGGGATAGGTTGCCACGTCAGAATAAAGATCGGCATAGGAGACAGGGTCAAACTGACTAAACGGCGCATATCCCATGCGTTCACCGATCAACACGTAATGGGCGATCGGGAACTTGCTCCAAAACGCGCCAAGACCGGGATAGTTCCGCCGATATTGTGTTTTATCGAAGAGCCCGCTCCAGGCAATGTGGCCCACGCGGGTAAGCCGCGACACCAGTTTTGTCCGATGCGCCAGTCGACTGAGTAGTGCCTTTGAGCCTGCCATAATCCGCAATGTCAGTTCGAAATTTATTTTTCTTGCGCAGCGACTGCTACCCCACTGCTGCTTACGGTTGACTATGCCCAAAAGAGCCGCCTCGTCAAGCCGCGCGAGGACATAGCCCGTGGATTTGTAACGCATAAAGCGACATGTCGCTAGGCCCGAGACATGTCCAAACGCGGCCTGTTTTGCCCATGTTTTCCATGAGCATGGCCGGGCCAATGTCGCGGTGTTGCTCAACCTCTATCATCACGCAACGGCAAAACCTGGGCTGCGCTTGATCTTCAGGGGGTCTGCTGCGTGCCGGATACACGACCGTGGAGCGGGCCAAGAGCAAACGGTGGGCCTCACTTTGGAGTGACGCGGCTTTCGCGCAAGAGCGTCTCAAGATAGGTGCCGTATGCATTCTTGGCGAAGGCCTGCGCGCGCTCTTTCAGCTGCTCGACCGTCATCCACCCGCTTTGAAAGGCAATTTCATCTGGACTGCCGATTTGCGTGCCCTGGCGTTTTGACAACGTGCGCACAAAGTTGCCAGCATCAAGCAAACTGTCATGGGTCCCGGTGTCGAGCCAGGCAAAACCGCGCCCCATGGGTTCGACAGACAAGAGACCTTCGGACAGATACATCTCGAGCAATGTGGTGATCTCAAGCTCTCCACGGGCCGATTTTTCCACGTTGCGCGCGCGCTGCGGCGCCGTGCCATCGAGGAAATAAAGCCCAGTGACGGCGTAGTTCGATGGGGGAACCTCAGGCTTTTCAATTATGGATCGGGCGCGGCCATCATTGTCAAAGTCCACAACGCCGTAACGTTCGGGATCGGCGACCTGGTAGCCAAAGACAGTGCCGCCCTCGGTCTTTTCATTGGCCTGCATCAGGATGCTGGACAAAGAGTGCCCAAAGAAGATGTTATCGCCCAAAACGAGCGCAGAAGGCGCGCCGTCAAGGAACGCTTCGGCCAGGATAAAGGCCTGAGCCAGACCGTCAGGCGAGGGTTGTTCAATGAAGGTCAGCTCAATCCCCCACTGACGCCCATCGCCTAGCGCCCGTTTGAATTGATCCTGATCTTGGGGGGTGGTGATCACGGCGATCTCTCGGATCCCGCTCAACATCAATGTGCATAAGGGATAGTAGATCATTGGCTTGTCAAAGACGGGCAACAGCTGCTTGGAGAGCCCCGTCGTCACCGGATACAGTCGGGTACCCGACCCGCCCGCCAGAATGATGCCCTTGCGTTCCGTCATGTTCCGTCCCTTGCGTCCAGCACCGCATCCAGTGCGTGTGCCCAGTTAGGCCTGGCAATGCCAAATGTGTCTAAGGTTGCTCTGTTGTCCAACCGTGAATTCAGAGGCCGTCTGACAGCTGTTGGATAGTCCGCGGTCGCGATGTCGTTCACTGCGCAGGACATCCCGGCGCGCGCAAAAATCGCGCGGGCAAAGTCGGCCCAACTGACATCAGGCTCTCCAGAGAAGTGATAGGTTCCAGATTGTCTTTTATCATCAATGAGCTGACGCGCAACGTTGATGCAGGCATCGGCGATGCTGGACGCAGGCGTGGGGCCACCAAGCTGATCCGCGACCACATTGATGGCGTCTCGTTCAGCGCCAAGACGCAGCATGGTTTTGACAAAGTTGTTGCCATATTGCGAGAAAACCCAGGACGTTCTGAGAACCGCGTGGGTGGCACCGGAGGCGCGCACCATGGCTTCTCCTGCTTGCTTTGTGCGGCCATAAGCCCCGAGCGGCGCCACTGGGTGATCTGTGGCATAGGGTGCATGGCCCTGCCCGTCAAAGACGTAATCAGTGGAGATATGCACGACAGGCAGATCACGTTCTGCCGCCGCGCGTGCGATGGCGCCAGGTGTCTGGGCATTTATCATAAGAGCCTTGGGCTCTTCTTTCTCAGCCTGATCCACCTGCGTGTAGGCCGCCGCGATGATTATGGCGTCGGCATCTGTCTTGAGGACATGGCGCGCGCAATGCTCTGGATCTTCGAAATCCGCCTCAGCGCGCGACAGGGATTGAATGGCAACTTGGGCCTGAGAGGCCTGCAGTGCACGGCCCACCTGCCCGCTTTGACCGAACACCAAAACCTTCACCCTGTCTTGCCCAATCTGACGCCCACCCCGCTTCGATCAAGCAAAGGCCGCCACCAGCTTTCGTTGCTCAAGTACCAATCGATCGTCTTCTCAAGGCCTTGTTCGAGGGTCACCGATGGTGTCCAGCCAAGCTCATTCTCAATCCGGCTTGCATCAATGGCGTAACGCAGATCGTGCCCCGGACGGTCAGGGACAAAGGTAATCTGCTCGCGATAGGGCACGGGCTTGGGGCGTTTGCGATCCAGCAGGTCGCAAATCATATGCACCAGATCGATGTTGCGCGCTTCATTGTTGCCGCCGATGTTGTAGCTGCGCCCAATCTGGCCCTTTTGCAGCACAGTCAGCAGAGCCTCGGCGTGATCTTCGACATAGAGCCAATCGCGCACGTTGATGCCTTGACCGTAGACCGGAATGGGTTCGTCGAAGATCGCCTTCAGGATCACAACGGGCACCAGTTTTTCGGGAAAATGATACGGCCCGTAATTGTTGGAGCAATTGCTCAGGACCACGGGCAAAGCAAAGGTTTCACCCCAGGCACGCACCAGATGGTCACTCGCGGCTTTGGAGGCGGAATACGGTGAGTTCGGCGCGTACGGCGTGTCTTCGGTAAAGAGACCCTCATCACCCAAGGTGCCAAACACCTCATCGGTTGAGATGTGATGAAAGCGAAACCCTTCGGGGCGGCCCTGCGCGTGCCAGAACCCTCTGGCAGCTTCCAGCATATTGTACGTGCCGGTGACAGTGGTCGCTATGAAATCACCGTGCGCATCGATGGATCGATCAACATGGCTGTCGGCCGCCAGATGCTTCACCGCATCGGGCACATGTTCTGCGAAGACGCGATCAAGAGCGGCGCGGTCGCGGATATCGACATGCTCAAACGCGTAGTTTGGATCCTGCGCAACAGACGCCACATTTTCGAGGCACGCCGCATAGGTGAGCGCATCGACATTTACGACACTGTGGCCTTTGCTCACCGCTGCGCGCACCACGGCAGACCCGATAAATCCCGCGCCTCCGGTGACCAATATCTTCATGTTTTTTCTCTCGTCATTGGCATGCTCTCTGCCCTGTGCGGGTTTAAACAATTCCCCACGCGCCTTTCAAGGGCGGCTTGCCTCGCTACCCCAACAAAGGTAAGTGCCTCAAAACGGCCTTGGGCGCGCCATTCCTGAAGCCAAACCCACATACTGCATGGCCGTCTGCAAGACACATGCAAACGGCTTGGATCTTTGGTTTTCATGACCCGTCTCGCAACATTTTTCGGACCAGTCAGCGCCGAGACAGAGGGGGTAGCCCGTCATGACCGCTGATGATCTGTGGAGGAGTATTCTGGCGGGCACTGAGATCCTGAAAAACCGCCCGAATTTTCGCTATGACCCTGTCTTTTGCGCGCGCTACTACCCGGATTTTTTCGCCAATCGAGCATGGCTTGTGCAGGTTTTGGAAAAAACCGTGATGCTCGGCAAACGCGGCGGCAATGCCTATCAGATGCTGCAAACCAGAGTGCCCAATATCGACCGGTCCGTGGCCGAGTTGGTGCGCGATCAGCGGCTGCGCAAAGCGCTGGATCAGGGCATGAAAGACGGCCACGAGCTTGCCTTTGAGCTGATGGCGCTTGGCGGGCCGATTGATCAGCAGATCGGGGATTTTTCCCAAGATCATTACTTCGGCGCCTACCCCGATATCGCGCAGACCGGCGTCTCTGGGTTGCGGCACTTCATTCAGGCCGGCATGGCGGAAGGGCGGCATTCGCTGCGCGATGTGAGGGCCAACCAGCACAAAGGCGCATTGGCGCTCGATCCGGAGAAACCGACCTGCCTTGTCTGCACGCATGATCTGACCAAAACGGGCGCACCGATCGTGGGATTGACCCTCGCGCGGGAAGCGGCACAGACCCACAATGTGGTGGTCCTGGCGCGACGTCCGGGCGAATTGCTCAAACCCTTTCTGGAAACGACAGTGGGCGTCTTTGTCAGCCCCAATCTCGATGGCGATCTGGAATACACCACGCTTATCGACCTTGAGACGGTGGATTTTGCGGTGCTGAACTCAGTTGAGACCTATCCGATTGCCAAAGCGATGGTGCGCCGTGGGATCCCCTTTGCGACCTATGTCCATGAATTCGGCGATTACACCAAGCCGTCCAAATTGATCTTTCTGACGCTCTTTTCCGATCTCTTGGTCTTTTCCTCAAAGATCGTCCGCGACAGTTGGGATGATGTGTTCAAAAGCGCGTCCTTTGACAAAGACGCCGACAGCATGATCCTACCGCAAGCGGAGTTGCAGATTGGGTCCGTGTCGCCTGACGCCTACGCCGAGGCGCGCGATCGCCTGTCCGGGCTTTTGGGTGTGGATTGCAGCACGCGGCGCATTGTCTATGGCGCGGGCGTCGCGCATTGGCGCAAAGGGACCGATCTTTTCGTACTCACAGCGCAGGAGGCACGGGAAAAGGACCCTGAGACGCTGTTTCTCTGGGTAGGCGACGGGCAGGACCACGAAGACGTTCATTTTGGTGTGTGGCTCGACAAACATTTGCGCGAGGCAGAGGTGAATTCGCCCGATGGAAATCTGTTTTTCCTGCCCGCAGGCGCGCATTACCACGACATCTGCAAGGCCGCTGATGCGTTCTATCTTTGCTCACGCCTCGACCCCCTGCCCAATGTGATTTTTGATGCGGCGAGATATGGCGCGCATATCGTGCTCTATGAAAACGCAAGCGGGTTTCACGACGGCAGTTATACGCAGGTGGAAAGCTTTCATACGGTTCCGTACGGATCGATCAGCGGATCTTGCGACGCGCTTCTGGCGGCACCGCGCAAGGTCCCCTCGCCGTCTGATGCATCCGACGCAGAGGATCCGGTGAACATCTTCGAGACGATCACCGCGACCCTGCAAACGTCTCTGAAAACCCGCCCGCAACCCGTTAGCACCCCGGGGCAGTATGACGTGGCCATAATGTTTTCTCCGGATCAGGCCGACCGTGAGGCGCGGATCAAAGAGCGTCAAAAGATCTGGTCCTACGGGCGCAGCTATGTATGGAAGTCGCTGGACGAGGCACAAGAGACGCTCGGGGCGTCAGAAAACTGGGTGCACAAAAACCTGCAAATTGACCGGTTTGCCTATGTCGATGCGCCTCCACGCTTCGATTATGCCATTCACATGCATGCTCATTACATCGACAACCTCACCCATGATTTCGGGCAGTACAAAGCGCTGAAAGATGCGCGCGACGTTGTGGTCACAACCGACAATCATGAAAAAGCCGCGCGCATTCAGGACATGGCACAAGAGGCCGACATCAAGGCGCGCACCTTGGTGGTGCCAAACAGAGGCCGCGATATTCTGCCGTTTATGGAGTTGTTCTCAAACGGTCAGGCCGATGACCGGGATATCTGGGGCCACATTCACCAGAAAAAATCCATCGGCACATCGCTCTCTGGCGATGTGTGGCACGGGTTCTTGATGGCGATCCTGATGGGCGACAAGACGCGGCTTTCTTCGGCCCTGAGCCAAATCCAAGGCGACGATGTGGGCCTTGTGGCGCCATTTGATCACTACCGGGTGGATTGGAGTGGGTCGCGCCGCCTCTTGCCGCAGGTTGCACCCAAGCTGCCTGGCCCCCTGCCCGAGCATCTGCTGCTCTTCCCGGTTGGCAACATGTTTTGGGCCAAGGGCTCTGTCGTGGCGCAGATGAACGCGCTTTTTGACGCCGATTACCCCTGGCCCAATGAGCCGCTGCCAAGTGACGGCACAGTGTTTCACCTCATTGAGCGTCTCTCGCCAACTGCCTGCGCAATGGCGGGATTGAAATCTGTTTTCCTCGAAAAAAGCGATCAGCAAAGGACGTAGGCGCATGCGGATCATCTTTCACATCGGGATGGGGAAGACGGGCACGACCTCTATTCAGAACGCCTTGGCGCAGAATGCGGCGGCTCTGGCCCGGCAAAAGGCGCATTATCTTGGCATGTGGTTTGACGGGGTGGATCAGAAGTTTCGCGGGTTAAAAGGGTTTGGCATGTTCGTCGCCCAAAGCGAAGAGAACCAAAAGCGTCACGCCCAGCACTTTTGGGATCATGTGAATGCCATCGCGAAAGACACCAAGGCCACGACATTTGTGTTTTCCAATGAAAGCCTCTTTCAGAATGGTCCTCGGCTCGCGCCCTTTTTTGGCGAACTGCAAAACCTGAGCGCTGAGCTGGATGTCATAGCCTTTGTGCGGGATCCGCGCGCGTGGCTGCCTTCGGCCCACACCCAATGGGCGCTGCGGCATAAAACCAATGAAGGCCCTCTCGAAGATTTCGCAACGAGTGCCAGGCGGCTCATTAAATTCTATGACGCCTTGCCTTTCTGGATCGAGCAGTTTGGCGACGCCGCACAGATCCGCCATACTGCGCTGGAACACGATGTCGTAGCGGATTTCGCTGAGACCACTGGGCTGATCCTCACGCCCCCTGCGACCCGTGCGTTGGAACGCTCAGAACCTGCAGACATCCTGCTTCGGGCGATGTTCAACAACCGCGTAGAGGGCACCGCCCTGCCCGAGCGCTTCAATCGCGTCATTCGTGACACAGAGGCCAACCCTGTGCCGTCCTTGGAGGACATCAAACGCGTCTGCTTCGATCAAAGCGCCGCAGAGACCGTGATTTCCGAAAACGCTGGCCTGTTTGAGTTTTTGCGCGACCGAACGGGCATCGACTTTGTCAATACCTCTGATGATCCCCCCGCCGAGCCAGACGACGCGGAGCTACAGCGCCGGGTGATTGACTATCTGATTGAGATTACGTTTGACCAAGCGCAGCGACTTAAACGCCTTGAACGCCTGGTGAGTGAGCTGCAAAAAGACTGACAGTTGTCTCGCCTTGGACGGTCTTAACAATACGGATTGTCGGGGTACACGATATGACCATGGCAAACGCTTTTTGCCCTAAGCCAACCGCGCGATGCTCTCATCCTGCAACAGATGCGGGCAGTGCTTTGATATCCGAGCCATGACACTGGCAAGCTTCTTTTCTCTACCGAATTTCGCATAGCAAAGCGCGCTTTGCCGAAGGATGCGGGGATGATTGGGAAAGCGGCGCAAAGCGAGGGCGCAGAGTTGCAGCGCGCGATTTTGCTTGTTCATTTCAAGATAACAGGCCACGGCGTCCGCCAAGCCATGAACATTGTCTGGATGATAGGCCTTGCCGGCTTCCTCGCTGAGAGTGGCCGCCACTGAGAGATCCCCGGCATCGCGCGCGGTCTTGGCACGGCCCAAGAGATGCTGGCGCCGATGATACCGCTCCTGTGCGAAAACATGGGCGGCGTGATCCCGCGCCTCTTCCTCACTCACACCCAATGCGCTGGCCAGATGGGTGGGATGCCAAAACCAATCTTCAAACCAGACACGGTGCCTAATGTAGCCTTTGGTCTCCAGAACCTTCCACACGTCCTTGCGGCTTTGCTCAATGCCGCCGTGCTCAACTGTCAGCAAAGCAAATCGGCATGTGTCAAAATCGACGCCTGAGAGGATCTCAGCCTCGCTGCCTTCAGTGTCGACGGACATGTAATCCACGACCTCTGGCGCGCTCGCCGAGGCCAGCATTTCGCCCACTGTGCGCCCATAGACCTCAATGACCTTGCCATCCTCAATCGCAGCGTTTCTTTTGCCCGCGTGAATATCGTCGTCATGGATGAAATCCACCAGACCACCGATCGCGCCCGCATCGACAAAGCGCAGTTTGCCGCCGCTCTCGGAGAATGCCGCATTGTTATAGGCGATAGCGCTGCGGTTTTGGCAGATCACTTTGTGCCAGCGGGGATTGGCCTCAACGATCATGCCGTGCCAGCCCAGCATCCGCTCAAGCAAAAGCGTATTGGAGTTCTCAACCCCGTCATGCCCGCCAATCTCAGCAAAAAAGCCGCCCGTTTTGAAACGCAGCATCTGCATGACCCAGTTGTCTTGATAGATCTGGGAGTATCGCGGCAAGGACAGGAACCAGACCTCTTCGCCCTTTAGATTTCTGGGCGATACATCAACCAGGTCCGGCGCGGCTTTGACCTCAAGATCAAGGCGTTTCAGGGAGAGGAAGACCGGTGTTTCGCCTTTGCGCTCGACAGTGATGCCAAGCTTGAGAGGTGCGTCATAAGCAATTGGTTTGATTTGAAAACTGCGGTGCAAGAGCATGTCGCCAAACTGCAGTTTTAGAAAGAGCGTCGTGTCGGACCACATCAGATCAACGCGGGTAAGATCCTCAGCTTTTGCCACTGGCCAATCTGTGTGATCGGGGGCTGCCTCTTTCAGAGCGTCGGCTTGGCGCACGTCAACGCTCACCATGTCCTGCAAGGCAACGGTGACAGTGAGATCAGATGCACCATCCCCCTGCAGCGTGATGTTCAAATCAAAAGGAGACGCGCCAAACGGCAGAGCAAGGTCAACGCGCGCGGACGCAACCTGATCCTTGGTCACGGTCAAGGCAGTCTTGCTGTCGATCTGAATTTTGTCGCCAGACTCGCGGCCCGGCACGACCAGACACTCACCCGCCCCGGATGCGTTTTGCGACACCAAGGTGTAACCAAAGATCGTGTCAGCAGACACCGACCAAAGATCGGGCGCAAATCCAGACCCGGCCTTTTGCTGACCGATTTGAAATGTCTCAAGCACCCGTGTCTTGGGCAAGTCAGCGTGGCGTTGATGGGCCAGCTTTCGCACCACGTGATAGACGTCGCGCGGCATCATGCGGAAATCCAGCAAACCGAACGTCTTTTCCTGCTGAAGGTCCCACGGCAGATCAATGAGCTTATACCAGTAACCCCTTGCAATCCTTTGAGTTTGCGCCATCCACTCCAGCGAAGCACGGGCGAACTCTGATTGCTGGAACTCATCGTTGTAGTGCGGGCCCGACACCTCCAGAGACCGCGCGCCATACTCGGTTACCCAGATCTCAAGCCCGTTCAGATCGGCCGCATCATATCTCTCAAAGAAGTCTTCGCAATGCTTTTGCGTGGCAGACAGAAGGGTCTTATCCGGACGATGATGAATGCGGAAATAGGGATACGGATGGAACGCGCAGGCATGGAAAAGCGGCAGGATTTCATTGCTGCGGGCGGCCAGGATTTTCGTCAGATCTCCCCAAAACTCCGGAATGAAGTAAAAGTGGCTGTGGGGCCCATCGGCGCGATACTTATTGTACTCGGCCGTCTTGGGCAGTCTGTTTGAGAGGGCTGGTGGGCGGTCGTCATGCCCGACAACCCCATCTTCGGCCATGGCCCCGATACATAAAGTGGCATTGGGCTGAACCTCTTTGATAGCGCGTGCGCCAGGCAGGAGAATGTGATCGACAAACTCTTCTGGCGTCCAGGGCCGGGCACCATTGTCAGTCTTCACTGAGAGATAGAAATCACTGGCATTGGGTTCGTTCCAAATCTCCCAATCCGTGATGGTCGGAAAGCGCTTTGCCACAAGCCTACAGTACCGCGCGAAACGCTCGGACATCGCGGAGGGATCGTGAAAATAGTCTTCGGCGACCGTGCTTGAGGGATGCACGAGATAGCCCAGCGGTTTGGCCGAGCCTGGCAGCGCCGCGAGCGCCCGATCAACGCGCGCGCAGGCCTGCGCGTTCAGCTTGCCATTGCCTTTGGGTTCGATCGCGGCCCAGGTGAGCGAGATCCGCACAGACCGCATGTCGAGCTCACACAGCCGATCCCCCAGCAGGTCCAGAGAGCCGCTCATCCTTACATGCGTCAGGGCCGGCGCGTTGATGCCAATGATCATGAGAGCTTTCGCGTTGTGGTTTTTGGCCTTGTAGCAAAAAGCACCCTCATGGCAACGCGTTTCCAGATGGGTGCTGGGCTGCTCTTTGTGGGGACAAAGCGGGGGCTGCGCCGATCCGGTGTTAGCCAGTATCCGCAACAAGCCCGTGGCTCTCGATCGCCGCGACGGCTGCGGCCTCATCATTGTCAGAGCTGTCGCCCGTGATCCCTAACGCGCCGATCACAACACCGTCGCGTTTGATCAACACGCCGCCCGGCACCGGGACCAGATGCCCGTCATTCAACGCATTCATCGCGCTGATGAAATAGGCCTGTTCCTGGGCGCGGTTGAAGAGCGCGTGGGATCCCAGCCCCATGGCCACGGCACCTTTGGCCTTTCCTTGGGCAATCTCGGCGCGCAGGTTGCTGGTAACATCTTCGCGCTGCAAGGCCACCAGATGCCCACCGGCGTCAATCACGGCGATTGTCAAAGGCTTCATATTCCGTGCCCGCCGATAGGTGAGCGCTGCCGCGATCAAGCCGTTGGCCAGGTCCAGGTTCATAAAATGCCTCTCATACCTTTGATCCGCCGCATGGGGCATGCGGTGCGCCGGGTCTACTCGCCGTAAAAATACTCCACCAGGAAGAGCGGAATAGATGGAATGTAGGTGCACATCAACAGCACCGTCAGCAGCACCGCGATGAAGTAGATATTGACCTTGGTCACATCCCAGATATTGGCCCGCGCCACCGCGCAGGCGGTGATCAGAACGCTGGCCACAGGGGGTGTCTGCTGCCCAATGGCCAGGTTGAGCGTGACGACCAGACCGAAGTGGATCGGGTTGATGCCCACAGCGTTGATCAACGGAATGACAATCGGCACGACGAGGATGATGGCCGCCGCTGAATGCAGGAAAAACCCGATGATCAGGAAAAAGAAATTCAGGATCAGCAGCACCAGCCACTTGTTGTCTGTGATCGCGAGGATGCCCGCGGCCAGTTCCTGAGGGTATTGCGCCCGGGTCAGAAACCCACCCATGACCACGGAGGCCGCCACAAGCAGCATCACCACCGCCGTCTGCATGCCACCGTCCAGCATGGCGCGTCTAAGGTGTTTGAGATCCACCTGCCGGTACCACAAGCTGATCAGGATCGCGGCGAGCACCGCCAGCCCGGCTGCCTCGGTCGCGGTCACGTAGCCGCCAAAGATGCCGCCCAGAATGATCACCGGGAGGGCGAAGGTCGGCAGAGCGTCAATCGTCGTGGCCCAGAGCCTGCGGCCGGAAAATGCCTCTTCCCGAGGCAGGTCATAGCGCCGTGCGAAGTAGTAGGCGACACCCATCAGCCCTGCCGCGCCCATGAGACCCGGAACAACGCCCGCCACGAAAAGCTGTTCGACAGAGACATTGGCGGATGTCGCGTAAAGGATCATCGGGATCGATGGCGGGATGATGATGGCCAAAGACGCCGAAGAAGATGTCACCGCAGCAGACAGTGCCGCCGAATACCCGCGCTTTTTCATTTGCGGGATCATGACGGAGCCCATGGCGGCCACATCGGCCACGGCGGAGCCCGAAATCTCGGCAAAGAACAGCGACACGCCGATGTTGACATGGGCCAGACCACCGCGCACGAAGCCGATGATCGC
>CAKZYL010000383.1 GCA_937884705.1 uncultured Roseovarius sp.
ATCGTGGGCCGTCTGGGCAAAGTGCTTGGCCCCCGCAACCTGATGCCAAACCCCAAAGTGGGCACGGTGACCATGGATGTGGCCGACGCTGTCAAAGCGGCCAAGGGCGGCGAAGTGCAGTTCAAAGCCGTCAAGGGCGGCATCGTGCATGCCGGTGTTGGCAAAGCCTCCTTTGATGAGGCCAAGCTGACCGAGAACATCCGCGCGTTTGTCTCTGCTGTCAGCAAAGCCAAACCCACGGGCGTTAAGGGCACTTACATGAAGAAGATCTCGCTCACCTCCACCATGGGGCCGGGCGTCTCGATCTCGGTCGACAACGCCGTTTCTGAGTGAAATTTCGGAAGATAGTTTGGAAAAGCCCCGCTTCGGCGGGGTTTTTTTGTGTGAACGCGCGGCAGTTTGCAGGCGCATCGCCCGTTTTGCGGGTGTCGACGTCTGCGCTTTGCGTTCTGAGTTGTCACGCCTTTGTGATTTCGCGTTACTAGTAGCTTTAGGCACCAGACATTGCTATGATTCGTAACAGACAACTTTTTTTCATAGCTGTGCGAGTTTGATTTTGTTTTCCCTATGATTGGCCTTGCGGCAGAACGTGCCGCTCCGATCACTTCCAAACAATCCTACATCGACGGCATCGTGGCGCAGGAGCGTTTCTCTCCGGTGTTTCACGGAACGAGTAAACTGAGGCTGATAAAACAACATGCAGATTGAATTTTTTAAACTTGAGGAGATACTTTCATGAAAGATATTAAAAATGCCTTCGGCAAAAACGAACATGCGCGCGACCCTGAAGACGAGAGCTCCGAGACGAGCTCAGAGACGGCCCAAGGCGGCTCCCTTAGTCGGCGCGCCCTATTGAAAGGTGGCGGCGTGGCCGTCGCCGTGGCGGGAACCGGGGGGCTCATGACCCCCGAGGCTGCCCACGCCATTCAATCCAATGCGTCCAGTAACGGTGAAAGGCGCCGCAGGGAAGCGGCCCGCGTTCGCGAACGTGCGGCGCGGTCTTATCTCAAAGGCAGGCTGCCCCGCCAGTTGGACAACGGAGACGAAGGCCGCTTCTTCGACTACAGGGCCAGCTTTTTCAAGACGCTGCCGCAAAACGACTTGGGTGAGGTAGATCGACACGCCTATGAAGATTTTCTCAAAGCCTTGGCAACGGGTCGCCAGCGTGATTTCAACGCCGTCCCGCTTGACCCGGCGAGCGTGCGCAAACTCGCAAACCCTCAGGGCGCCTATGCGTTTGAAATGACCGGCCTGGACGGTCAATCAACACGCATTCCGCGTGCCCCTAAGTTTGTCAGCCAGACTATGGCCGCTGAAATGGCCGAGGTGTATTGGCAAGCCCTCACCCGCGATGTGCCCTTCCGGGACTATGGCAGCAGCACCGCCATCAACAACGCGGTCAGTGATCTCAACGCCTTTAGCAAAACAGTCGGGCCAAAAGTGCGCGGGCAAGTGACCCCGGGAACGCTTTTTCGCGGCGAGACACCGGGCGATTTGATCGGGCCTTACATCAGCCAATTCCTCTGGCTTGACGTACCTTACGGACCGTCAACCATTGTCCAGAGATATGACCCGCCCGTGCCAGGTGACGATTATGGCATCGATTACAACGAATGGCTCAATATCCAGCGCGGCGGTCCGTCGAGCGGCAATAACTTCGCGGGAACACCGATTTACATCAAGGACAACCGCGGCTTGGGCGAATATGTCCACACTGACTACCTGTTCCAGGCCTATCTCAATGCCGCGTTGATCATGTTCCGTTTCGGGCCTGACGCGCTCTCGCCCACGAACCCTTACAAGGACAGCGCAAATCAGGGCGCCTTCGTGACCTTCGGCCCCCCGGCGATCGGTGATTTGGTCACCAAGGCCGCGCGCGTGTCTTTGACCGGCGCTTGGTATCAAAAATGGCTGGTGCACAGACGGTTGCGGCCCGAGGTGTTCGCCGGTCGCATCGAAAACCAGATGAACGGCACCAGGAAGTACCGCGTGAATGATCAAATCATCCACTCCGACGCCGTGGCTCGCCTCAGGAGAGCCAATGGCAACAGCCTGCTTCCTCTCGCGTTCCCCGAGGGCTCGCCGACCCACCCGTCATACCCCGCGGGCCACGCGACGATTGCCGGTGCGTGTTGTACGATCCTGAAGGCCTTTTTCAATGAGCACTACGTGATCCCGTCCCCCGTCGAGGCGACAGCAGACGGAACCGGGCTCGATCCTTGGGGCGGCCAAGCTTTGACCCTTGGAAACGAGATCAACAAGCTCGCCAACAACATTTCCATTGGCCGGGACGCCGCCGGTGTGCACTACCGCTCGGACGGCATCGACGGCATCACGGGCGGCGAACAACAAGCGATCGGTATGCTTCAAGATTACAGCACGACCTACAATGAGCATTTCGACGGCTTCACCTTCACCCGCTTTGACGGAACGACCATCACGATCAGAAACGGCAGGGTCAGGACCTAATCCAAAGCACTGAGGATGTGTCGTGCGGCGCGGTTGTTCCTAGAGAAGCGCCGCACGACACGGACGCAAGATTTATGACCGCAGACAACGCGCCTGACGGTCGACTGCGCTCCGCCAAAGCATGTGGGCCAGGTTTTTTGGCGGAACGCTTTAGCTGTCTGGGACCGCGATCGTGTCGCTTGAGGTAGAGGCTGTCTGATCTTGGGAATCTGTCACGAAGATGTTCAGGCTGATCTCCTTACCGCGCACGCTGGAGATGTCGATGGGTTGATCCAGCACGATACTTCGTTTGCTGGCTTGAAATGTTTGCGTCAGATCGGGAACCAGGTTGCCTCCGACTTCCCTGACCGTGACAATGACATCAAAGCCAGGCGCGCCCCCAACCACCGTCGCGCCCACGTTCATGGATGCCGAGGCCTCTGGGATCGTTGCTGCAACTTCTGCGATCGATATCTCGGCTGCGGCGTCGCCGTCTTGCAGGCCAAAATAATAGCCCAAAACCGTTCCGAAGATGCCTAAAAGCATTGACAAGATGGTCTTGGATCGCTCGTAGACCTGTTGTCCTTCATTCGAATAGTCAAAGATGACTGCGGCTGTGACAACCAGAAAAATTGAGAGTGAACCAACCGCAAATAGCAGGGTGATGAAGCCCCTGGCGATATCAACCTCCGCCATCATGCGCAGGCGTTCTACGTCCCAGACAACCATACCGATAATTAAAAAGCCGATAGCGATGATGGCGGAAATCGCCCATGGAATCAAACGCGCGTTTTCGCCTGAAACTTCATATGCAGACCCGTCGCGTTGTCTGTCGTTGCCCCCGTTTGGGGTATAGCGGGCCATGTAATCGTCGTATGTGATCGACACCCACCGCAGCAATGCGTTTCGTTTAAAGCCGACGCCGACCAGACTGGCGTTTTCAATTGCGTTGATGATCTTGCGCTTTTCCAGGTTCCTGCCCCCTTCGACCCCCTCCTTGTCGTAGCCCGCTTTATTAAGCGCGGTGTAGAGCCTAGCAATATCTGGGTGGTCATCTCGCCTCCGGGCCAGAAACTCAAGGTAGGAAATCTCGGCGACGGGTTCAGGGTCAGGCTGAGGATCTTCAGATTGACCTGCAGCATCAGGCTTCGGCGCGGCAGCCGCAGGGTTTGGATCGGCGGGGTTTGGGACGGTGGGGGCGTCTGGTGGTTTACCCGCACCAATGGTTTGCTTCAGGTTTTCGAGGCTCTCTTTGAAATCTTCGTCATCAATTTCACCTTCGAGCAACGCCCAGCACGCGTCGCTCGTGTCCAACGCCTTGACCGCGTCTTCGATGTCTGGATTGTCGTCTAGAAATGCTTGGATACTCTGCGCATCGCTGTCGTCAGAAGCGCTCAATTCAACAATGCGATCAATTAATTCTCGGCCAGTCACTGTGGCTACTCCCATAAAAACAGGTGCGTAAGAAATTTTCTAAAAATTGATGGGTCTCATTGGGCCACAGCGAAATCGGTTGAGTCAATATCTTTGCGACAATCCAAGCGGTACCGAGCAACGTCCTGTTGGACAGCGTGACCAACCGCAAAGCAACATATCTTCTGAAGAAGGCTTGGCGTGCAGCCTCCGCGAAGAACTGCAATCGACCTGTTGCGTTTTGCGCATGGCTGACGATTTACCTTCGCACCATGCCGCCTTCGAAAAATTCCCACTTCACATTTGCACAAATCCCCAGTACACGACGCCGGTTCGGTCTGGAAAGGCCGGGCAGTTCGTCCAAGACGGTGGGTGTCGCCATCCGGTGTACTTAATTCCCTGCCTGAGACGGGATATGAAAGATCAGTCTTCAAGCCGCAGCACATCGCGCGGCAGCAAGCGATCTGGCGATGCCCCGTAAAAAAGGACTTAAACCCGTTGGTTCCTCGCGGATCCAACGTACTTGAGCCGGGAGGAAACTCCCACAATTGGAGTGAAACTGTGGATAGAGCCCAGAAAGAGAAAGTGGTCGAGGAACTCGGCCAGATCTTCGAAAGCTCTGGCGTCGTTGTGGTATCCCACTACGAGGGTCTGACAGTTGCTGAGATGCAGGATCTTCGGGCGCGCGCACGCGAGTCTGAGGCCTCCGTTCGCGTCGCCAAGAACAGGCTCGCCAAGATCGCCCTGACAGACAAGCCATGCGCCAGCATTGCTGATTATCTGTCGGGCATGACCGTGCTCACCTTCTCGGAAGATCCTGTGGCAGCAGCCAAGGTCGCCGAGGCGTTCGCCAAGGACAACAAGAAGTTTGAAATCCTTGGTGGCGCGATGGGTGAGACGGCCCTGGACCGGTCCGGTGTTGAAGCCGTGTCGAAAATGCCGTCGCGCGATGAGCTTATTGCCTCCATCGTCGGCTGCATCGGCGCGCCCGCTTCGAACATTGCCGGTGCCATTGGCGCACCTGCTTCGAACATCGCGAGCATTCTTTCGACCATCGAAGAGAAAGCTGCATAGAGCACCTGAGATACCCTCGTGGGGCATGTCGCCCGACGTTGGAACACATCATCTAAACGAAAGAGAGCTGATAAAATGGCTGATCTGAAAAAACTCGCAGAAGAGATCGTGGGTCTCACGCTTCTCGAAGCACAAGAACTGAAGACAATCCTCAAAGACGAATACGGCATTGAGCCTGCTGCTGGTGGCGCTGTCATGATGGCAGGCCCTGCAGGCGGCGACGACGCAGCCGGCGGCGGCG
>CAKZYL010000384.1 GCA_937884705.1 uncultured Roseovarius sp.
TGCGGCGGGATGTTGGTGGCCATGCCGACAGCGATGCCGCTTGACCCATTGGCAAGGAGATTGGGGAAGGAGGCGGGCAGGACGACCGGTTCGGTCAGCGTGCCATCATAATTGTCGCGGAAATCGACGGCGTTTTCAGCGAGACCGTCAAGCAAGGCCTCGGCCACAGCCGTCATGCGCGCCTCGGTATAGCGCGAGGCGGCGGGGTTATCGCCGTCGATGTTGCCAAAGTTGCCCTGCCCGTCGACCAGCGGGTAGCGCACGGCAAAATCCTGCGCCAGGCGCGCCATCGCATCATAGATCGCCGCGTCGCCATGGGGGTGATAGTTGCCCATCACGTCGCCGCTGATCTTGGCGGATTTGCGGAAGCCACCGGTGGAGCTCAGACGCAGCTCACGCATGGCATAGAGAATCCGGCGGTGAACCGGCTTCAACCCGTCGCGCGCGTCGGGCAGTGCGCGGTGCATGATGGTGGAGAGCGCATAGGTCAGGTAGCGCTCACCAATGGCACTGCGCAGGGCTTCTGTCACCTCATTTGGGTCTATGTTGGGGCTGTCCACCTCGTCATTCATAGATGATGTGATAGCGACTTTGAAAATAGGGGTAAAGCGGCATAGATGACAGAAACCGGGCTTTTCCAATGAAGCGGCTTCGCGAATCGTGTAAAACACGAGGTGGGGATTTGAAGAGGTCTGCGCGATGTGGCGCTTTTTGGTTGTCTGCTTTGCCTTTTTGGGCGTGTCTTTTTATGTGCTGAGCGGTGGCGCATCCTATGAACCTGTGCCTAATTCGCTGCAGGCGCAGGCCAAGCTGCCGCCCGAGGAGCGGCTGAATTATCGCGCGCCTGCGCGGCAGGCATCGCAAGCTGGGGCACAGGCTCAGACGCAAGTTCAGACAGAGGCCGAAGCTCAGGTAGACCGCAGCTTTGACGCGCTTGGCACCGGTGAGCAAGACGCCGATGATCTGGCACTGACGCTCGCGGCGGTCCGGACGGACGCGGCAAGTCTTCTGGCAGCTGAGGCGGACCGTCCGAAAGCGGAACTGCTCAACATGGCATTGCCGGAGACGACCTTTGAAATAGCGACAAACACGCAAGAGGAGCAGGCGGCGATTGACGCCGCTGTTGCCGCCGCCTTGGGGGAGACAACGTTTGATCCCAGTCAGATCCGCTGGGTCAAAGAGGACATCATTGATCTCCGGGCCGGCCCTGGCCTGACCTTCAAACGCGTCACACAGCTGTCTCGCGGCGAAGAGGTCGCCGTTTTGGATGAGCCAGGGAATGGCTGGCTCAACGTGCAGGTGGTGAACGGGTTTGAAACCGGATGGGTGGCCGAATGGCTGCTGAGAAAACCGCAGTGACGTCCATTTGAGCACCAAGACCCTTCTCATCACCGGTTGTTCGTCAGGCATCGGCTATGATGCGGCCCACGGCATGCGGGCCCGAGGATGGCGGGTGTTTGCCTCCTGCCGCAAGGAGGAGGACTGCCAAAGGCTGAGCGATGAAGGATTTGAGAGCCCGCGCATCGACTATCAGGATGAGGCGACGATCCATGCTGGCCTGCAGGAGCTGCTGGAGGCGACGGGCGGCACGCTGGATGCGCTTTTCAACAACGGGGCCTTTGCGAGCCCCGGGCTTTTGGAGGATATGCCTACCGACGGGTTGCGGGCGATCTTTGAGGCCAATGTCTTTGGCTGGCACACGCTGACCCGCGCCGTGATCCCGGTGATGCGCGCGCAAGGACGGGGGCGCATTGTGCAAAACTCATCGATCCTAGGGTTCGTCGCGCAGCCTTGGCGGGGGGCCTATGTGGCGAGCAAATATGCGGTGGAAGGCCTGACCGATACGATGCGCCTGGAAATGCGAGGAACGGGCATCGCGTTCATCCTGATTGAGCCGGGGCCTGTCACCTCGAAGATCCGTGAAAACGCGATGGCGCATTTTGAGCGCTGGATCGATTGGGAGGCCTCTGCGCGCGCCACAGACTATGAGACCCTGATGACGCGGCTCTACGGCGAAAATACCGCCCGGGATCAGTTTGAGCTGCCAGCCTCTTCCGTGACCAAGAAACTGGTGCACGCGCTTGAGGCGCCGCGCCCCCGCCCGCGCTACTACGTGACAACACCGACTTATCTGGCGGGATCTCTCAAACGGGTGCTGCCCACGCGGGCGCTCGACTGGGTGCTGATGCGCGGGAATTGAGCGGGGTGCGCGGCGGGGTGCCGAATTCTTTGGAAGAATTCGGGTCTGCCGCAGGAAAATCTTCGCCTCGGTGGCGTTTCAGTCTATCTGACGCAATCACCCGATTGGAGGACCTACGACATGCTCTCTGACCCGCTCTTTCTCTTTGCTGCGCTGGCCTGCGGCATCGTAGCTGTTATCTTGTTGATGGGGATCAGCCAATTTGGCAAAGGAGACGTTGAAAGCTCCAAGCGGTCTAACACATTCATGAAATGGCGGCTCGTCGCGCAGTTTATCGCGGTTGCGGCGATCCTGCTCTTTGTTCTGATCCGAGGAAATGGGGGATAACCATGGTCGTTCTCAGCAAAATCTACACAAAGACCGGCGATGCGGGCGAAACCGCCTTGGGCAATGGCGCGCGCGTGGCCAAGCACTCCATGCGGGTGTCCGCCTATGGCACCGTGGATGAGTTGAACGCCACCCTCGGGCTTGCACGCCTCAAAACGTCCGGCGACACGGACGCGGCGCTGTCGCGCATTCAAAACGATCTGTTTGATCTGGGCGCGGACATGTGCCGGCCCGACATGGAACAGGACGCCGAGGCCGAGTATCCGCCGCTGCGCATGACCAAAGGACAGGTCGAGCGGCTGGAGGCCGAAATCGACGTGATGAACAAAAAGCTGGAACCCTTGCGCAGCTTCGTTCTGCCGGGTGGATCAGAGCTTGCCGCGCACATGCATCTGTGCCGCACCGTCGCGCGCCGGGCTGAGCGCCTGTCGGTCGAACTGGCGACGATGGAGGCCGTGAACCCCGAAGCGGTGAAGTACCTCAACCGGCTCAGCGATTGGTTTTTCGTGGCCTCGCGCATCGCCAATGACAACGGCAAAAACGACGTGCTGTGGGTGCCCGGTGCGAACCGTTAACGCCAAACCTCGCCTCGGAGAGTAAAAACGCGACGTCGCCGGTGCCAAACGTGACGATTTTGCGCTGTCCTCATGCGTTGCGACTCGGTAGGAACGGATCAGCCAAACGCTAGGGAGTCGCTTGCGCTTCCTTTAAGATATTCCAAATGGAGATTATGCCCATGAAGGTCTTGGTACCTGTCAAACGTGTGATCGACTACAACGTGAAGGTTCGCGTCAAGGCGGACGGATCCGGTGTCGATCTTGCGAACGTGAAAATGTCGATGAACCCCTTTGACGAGATTGCCGTCGAAGAGGCGATCCGCCTCAAGGAAGCCGGAAAAGCCGACGAGGTTGTCGCGGTGTCCATCGGCGTGAAGCAAAACCAGGAAACGCTGCGCACCGCCCTGGCCATGGGTGCGGATCGTGCGATCCTAGTGATTGCCGCAGATGACGTGCACACAGACATCGAACCGCTGGCCGTGGCCAAGATCCTCAAAGCCATCGTTGATGAAGAGCAGCCGGGCATCGTTCTGGCGGGCAAACAGGCGATCGACAACGACATGAACGCCACCGGCCAGATGTTGTCTGCACTGCTCGGCTGGTCCCAGGGCACCTTTGCCTCCGGTCTCGATATTGACGGTGACAGTGCGGTTGTGACCCGCGAAGTGGATGGCGGCCTGCAGACGATCAAGGTGCAGATGCCGAGCATCGTGACGGTTGACCTGCGCCTTAACGAGCCGCGCTATGCCTCTCTGCCGAACATCATGAAGGCGAAGAAAAAGCCGCTCGATGAGAAGACTGCGGCAGATTACGGCGTTGACGTTGCGCCGCGTTTGGAGATTGTGAAAACCGAAGAGCCGGAAGCGCGCAAAGCGGGCGAGATGGTGGGTTCCGTTGGGGAACTGGTTTCGAAACTCAAAGAAGTGGGAGCTGTGTAATGTCTGTACTTCTTCTTGCTGAAGTCAACGATGGCGAACTGGCCATGGACGCAACGGCCAAGGCAGTCACCGCGGCCAAATTGATGGGCGATGTCACTGTGCTCTGCGCGGGCGGATCTGCCTCGGCTGCCGGCGAAGCCGCGGCCAAGATCGATGGCGTGTCCAAAGTGCTGGTCGCCGAAGATGCCTCGCTGGGTCATCGCCTTGCGGAAAGCACCGCGGCGCTGATCGTGTCGATGGCCGACGGCTATGAGCACATCGTGGCGCCTGCCACGACCGACGCAAAAAACGTACTGCCCCGTGTGGCGGCACTGCTGGATGCGATGGTCATCTCCGACATCTCCGGTGTGGTTGATGGCTCGACCTTTGAGCGTCCGATCTATGCCGGTAACGCGATCCAAACAGTGAAGTCCGCAGACGCCAAGAAAGTTGTGTCCATCCGGACAGCGGCGTTTGACGCGGCGGGCGAAGGCGGCAGCGCGGCTGTGGAAAGCGTTTCTGCAGCCGACAACCCTGGCCTCTCCGAATGGGTTGAGGACAAGGTCGCCGCAAGCGATCGCCCTGAACTGACATCTGCTGGTGTTGTGGTCTCCGGTGGTCGCGGTGTTGGCTCGGAAGATGACTTCAAACTGATCGAAGGTCTGGCAGACAAGCTGGGTGCCGCTGTGGGTGCCTCCCGCGCCGCCGTGGACTCTGGCTTTGCGCCAAACGACTGGCAGGTGGGTCAGACCGGTAAGGTGGTTGCGCCTGATCTGTACGTGGCTGTCGGCATCTCTGGTGCGATCCAGCACCTCGCAGGCATGAAAGACAGCAAGATCATCGTGGCGATCAACAAAGACGAAGAAGCGCCGATCTTTCAGGTGGCTGACTATGGTCTGGTGGCGGACCTCTTCGCCGCTGTGCCGGAGCTGACAGACGCTCTCGAATAGTCGTTTGCCGGTCTATCTAGATTAAAAAGGCTCGTCCCAGTGGCGGGCCTTTTCCAATTTGAGAAGGTCGGTCAGCATGGGGACCAGATTTCGAGCTGTATCGGCATGGGCATCTGCGGTCAGAATGGTTTGCGCCTCAGACCTGGACGCCTCAATCGCCTCAGGCTCAACACCCCGGGCCTCGGGGGCGATCATGACCTCGACAACACCCGCGACATCCGGCCTTAGCGCGTCCAGCATAGCGCGGCTGACAAGGCCAGGATCCGCGGCAAGGTCGGGGCGATCGGTGTACTCTTCTGGAGTGCGCATGGAGAGCCACAACAACACGACCGGGGCGTCGATCCTATCGATGAGATCGATCATGCCAACGACCCATACGGAGGCGAGCTCTTTGAGGAGATAGGCGTATTCAACCTCGGAGTTCTTCCGCAGCCAGGTGAGCATGTGGCGGGTGAAGCTGAACTGCGTGAAATCCACATTTGGGAACAAAGCACGCATCGGGCTCAGCACCTCGAGCACCCGATCATTGCGACGTGGATGCACCCGGTAATAGAGGTTCGACATGTTGATGGCGTTGGGCACCTGAAGCACGCAGACCTGTGACCGGCTGGCACAATCGATGAGCGCGGGATCACTGCGGAAGACGTCGATACCCGCGTTGGGCCAGCCGAAATTGACGCAGGTTACACCCATAGCCGCCTCAAGCAGATCCGGATAGGGCTCTGCTATGAAACGAGCGAAGGTTTCGGTGCCGCCCAGACAGGCCACAAAGGCGCCATCGAGATTGCGACGCGGCCCGCGCAACAGCAGTTTTGAGCCGTCATACCGACACTGTTCCAATTCCTGTACATTCAAACCACGGGCTGCTCTGACCATCTTTTCCACCGTTACTGACCACTCGAACGGGAAGATGGCGGGTTTGATTTACGAAAAGTCTAAAGGGTGGATTTTAAGCAAATCGCAGGCGTCTTGCAGTCCGGTCCTGCACCGGCCTATTGTGGTTTAGAGCCGAGACAGAGAGGCGAGAGATCCATGCAAATCACAACAGTCGGCGTTGTCGGCGCGGGCCAGATGGGCAACGGGAT
>CAKZYL010000385.1 GCA_937884705.1 uncultured Roseovarius sp.
GGCCGACCAAAAGGCGGGTAGGGTGTCCTGGCCAAACGCGATGACAGGAACGCCCAGTGTCTCAAGCACTTCAAAGGTCTTGGGCAGATCCAAGATTGCCTTTGCCCCGGCGCAGACGACCGTTACCGGGGTTTGCGCCAGTTCCTGAAGATCGGCCGAAATGTCAAAGCTCTGATCAGCGCCGCGATGGACGCCGCCAATGCCTCCGGTGGCAAAGACATCAATGCCCGCCAGCCGGGCCATGATCATCGTTGCAGCCACGGTCGTCGCACCTGTGCCGCCGGTCGCGACGCATGTGGCCAGATCGGCCCGGCTGAGCTTGGCCACGTCCTTGGCCTGCGCCAGCGTTTCCAGCGCGCCCTCTGTCAGGCCCACATGCAGCCGCCCCTCCAGCACTGCCATCGTGGCCGGCGTGGCCCCGTTCGTCCGCACGGCCTCTTCGACCTGCAGGGCCGTCTCATAGTTGCGCGGCCACGGCATGCCATGGGTGATAATGGTGCTTTCTAGGGCAACAATCGGGGCCCCGTTCTTTTTGGCATCCAGCACCTCAGGTGCATATGTGATATCCGTCATGGATCCGTCCCCGCCACAAAGGCCCCAGCCGTCGCAAGCGCATCCTGTAGAGCGGTCCTGCGGTCTGCGCCCTTGGCTTCTGCCGCGATATGGGCGGCCATGAACGTGTCGCCAGCCCCTGTCAGGCGCTTGACCTCAATCGCCGCCGGCGCCGCAGACACAGTGCCATCACGGGTGGCATCGGTTGCTGCATCGCCGCCATGGGTGACAATCGCGCGCGCGGCACCGCGGTCTATCAGGGCATCAGCCGCGGCCCGTGAGGTGTCAAACCGATGGCCACAGACGCGCCCCGCCTCTTCGCAATTGACGTAAAGCACACCGCGCCCCGCCTCCACAAAGGGCCGCAGCCGCTCCGCCTTACCCGGAGAGGCAGGTGCCAGGCGCAGATCGGCGCGGGCCAGCATCGGGCTTTGTGCCAGTTGGGTCAGCAGCGCTTGGGTCAGATTGCCATCCAGAGACACCAATCCGGGAAAGGGCGCCTCCTGCGTGGCCAGCGCGCCGCTGCGCAACGGATCAAGGATCACCTCGCCCGCCGCCTCGAGCGTGCGCGCATCGGCAATCGCGGCCACAACCCCGTTCGCGCCTTCGACGGCCATGTAACGATCGGTTGCGTGGCGCGCCGCGCGATGAACATGCGCGGTGACAAGGCCCATCTCACCGCACGCCGCCAATAGCTCATCGCCCGAGCGATCCTGCCCCACCGCGCTGAGCAAGATCGGCCGCAGATCAAACTGTGCGCATGTCTTCGCAATATTGAGCGCCACACCCCCCGGCAGACGCGTGATCTCGCCCGCTACATCCGCACCTTGGTGCATGTCGCACGGCGCCCGTCCAATGACATCCCAAAGAACAGATCCGATGCAGAGAATATCCGTGCCCATGGTCCCTTGTTGACGCATCGCGCGTCGGGTGCAAGCGTGATCGTATGGAAGACGCTACTGCGCAGACCCGAGCCCAAACCCGGGCCAAAAAAAGACGGATTACCTATGCTGGCCTCGCCCTGATCGTGGCGTTGGCGCTTGCGGTGTCGCTCACTGCGCGGCGGGACACGGCTGGCGCGTCGCAGTTTTCTCAGGTGATTTCAGAATTCATCAATCTTAGTGCGGCCCCTGATCCGCGGGGCCTCGATTTTTTGTCACGCGATCGCGTGCAGCGGACCAACCGTGCAGAGCGGCTGGCCCATATCGAGCCAAGCTTGCTGACGGCCCTTGCCGTGTCTTTGGATGTGGATGAGCCCACGCTTCGCGCCCAGATTTTGGATCCTCTGCAGACCAACGCATTCGATTACACCGGCATCGTCTTCGACAGCCCGAGTGACCTGGAACAGGGGCAGTCTGGGCCATGGAGTTGGGCGATCTTAGAAGAGCGCGCCCAAATCCAAGCGGGCGAAACGGTGGAGCTTGTGGAATGCGGGCAAGACACGCCCTGTCGGATCTGGCTGCTCTATTGGGACGCGGATATGTGGTATTTCGCGCCTACAGGGTCTGAAAGGGTCAACCGCGCGCTCAGGGAAGCGGTGCCGGATTTGAGCGACGTGGTGCGGCGTTTGGGAGAAAATAGGTGAATAAAAACATTTCTCTGAAGGCCGCAGCTTATGTCGCGTTCGCGGCGCTTTGGCCTGCCCTGAGTGCGGCAGAAACATCGGTTACCTGCGTTCCCAAGGGTTCGCCGGAAGAGATTGCGCTGTCCTTTTCTCACGCATCAAGCTCTGATTGCGGCATCTACCTGGATGAAGCCGGTCACGATGCCACCTTCTGCCAATGGAAATTCGCCTACCGGTCATCACCCGCGAAAGAGGCGTTTCTGGCAACGGAGGCGGCTCTCGACGGGTGCTTTCAAAAAACCGGCATCCTGGGCGCCGATGTCAATCACCCAGACAGCTACGATCAGGTGTTTTACAGCGCTGTGACCCAGGTGATTTCGCTCTCTCTCAAAGACAAAGCCCAGCATCAGGCTACATATCTTTTTTTACGCGTCGAAACCGCCCCTTAACGCAATTCATGGCAGGGCTTGCAAGCTGAGATATCAGCCGTTATATGGCGCGGATTAAATCCGCAGGCACGGGCGGGCGGGCAGGGGAGACATCCTTGTCGGTCCACCGGTTGAAGGTGGCCCACACCCATGGGCACTTCTCATCCCGTGTCGAGGCGCAAACCGGAAAGGACACGGACACATGGCTCTTCCAGAGTTCACGATGCGTCAGCTTTTGGAAGCTGGCGTTCACTTCGGCCACCAGACGCAGCGTTGGAACCCCCGCATGGGTGAGTTCATCTATGGCGCGCGCAACGGCATCCACATTCTCGACCTGACGCAAACCGTCCCACTGCTCGACGCAGCGCT
>CAKZYL010000386.1 GCA_937884705.1 uncultured Roseovarius sp.
AATCAAGTTTTTTCGCAACATATTTTTGCAACAATACGCGTTTGGACATGAGACGCCACTTTTCACGATGAATGGCACTGTGTTTGTTGGAGTCGCTAGCAGGCTGCGGTCTTCGCCGCGTCAGTGGGGCAGGGGAGTGTTGCGCAACTGGACGTTTTTGTTTGTCCGCAGGGCCATGAGCTGAAGCTGCGGGCCGATATCCCGGAGCGTCGGTTGAAGCGCTATCAAGGGAACAAAAGCGCGTGCGGTGCATGTCCGATCAAAGCAACCTGCACCGATGCGCCATCCCGCAGTCTAGCCATCTCAACCGATGAACCCCTTCGCGAGCAGTTGCGCGTATTGGCTGGAACCGCCAGCTTCAAACGCGCCCGACGAAAACGAAAGAAGGTCGAGATGTTGTTCGCTCACCTGAAACGACATCTCGGCCTGAAACGCCTCCGGCTCCGAGGCCTGTCAGGAGCAACCGAAGAGTTCCTCCTCGCCGCCACCGCCCAGAACCTCAAACGCCTCGCCAAATTGGCACCCGCCTGACGACCACACAGAAGCCCCCCGAATGATCGCCGCGCTCACCCGGCGCGGTGGCAAAACCGAAGCAAACACAAAATGTTGTGGGGTGGGTTTTTCACCGATATCCACCGTTTTTGACGCATAGGTATTGGCAGGGGGTTTGTGTCCGCTGTGCGGGACAAAGGGGCCACTTGCTCACCTGACCAGCAAGAAGGCTCTTGCAATAAACCATTGAGGTACTTGGCTCCGACGCACGAAAACAGGACGCTAAACTGGATGTGCTTAGTTGCGCTGCTGAGACGCCTCAAAGATCAGGCTTAGCGTGACTGAGACTGCCGATAGCGCGATCACAAAAGAGAAAGGCAACGCACCGAGGATCATCGCATCTCGAATAGAGTCAGTCCCACCAGCCGTGACGAGCGCTCCGATGATGATTGTAACAGCGCTGCCCCAAAGGATGACGTGCCCTTTGGGTTGCACGTCATCCACGCCGCCAGCGGCGATAGTATTTATCGCAAGGATAGCGGCGTTCATGGTTGTGATCAGAAGCATAAGCATCAACAAAGCAATGATGCTATTGCCGACAATTGAGGTAATGCCGCCGGTATAGGCCCGAAATGTTTCATAGATTTGTGCGGAAATGGGGAATCTCGACAGGTCTGGCACACTGGCAGCCAATTGCCAATCAAGTGCCGCGCCAGCGACAAACGCGAACCATAAGGTGCAGACCGTGACGGGGATGAACATGCAGCCTAGGACAAAAGCTCTAAGTGTTCGCCCCCGTGACACCCGCGCCAGAAAGAGAGCGACAAAGGGCGCAAAAGCAATCCACCAGGCCCAGTAGAAGATTGTCCAATCCGTTTGCCAATCTGCCAACGCATCCGCGTTGTTCGCGACCAGTGTCGCGGTCACCGGAAACTCGAACAAGTAGTCTCGGATCGCAGCCCCGTAGCGGGCGAGTGAAGCGCCGCTTCCAGCGATCAGAGCGAACGTTGCGAGCACCAGGAAGAATATCCCGGTGCTTAAATTGGACAGCCATTTGATGCCGCGACCAAGCCCAGACACAACGGATCCGGTCGCGACGATTGCTGCAAGGCCTAGGGCGGCCAATTGCCAAACGACCTGGGGCTCTCCGTCCTCCGCTCTGAGCCCGTCAATCCCCGTGACGGCTGCTGCCCCGGATACAAACTGCGCAACGCCATAGCCAAGGGTGGTGGCCACTCCCGTTACGATGGCGACGATTGAGAAGATGTCGATGATATTTCCAAACGCCGCGCCATAGCGCTTCCCTAAGAGCGGTGCGAGGGCGGTTCGAATGGTCAGAGGCATTCCGTAGCGATGGCTGTAAAGCGCGACGGCAAGGCCCAGAACCGCATAGCAAGACCAGGCCGACAACCCCCAATGCAGATAGGTATAAGACAAGGCCGATACAGCTGCTTCCGGAGAACCCGCAACAAGATCGCCCGCCAGAACCATCGGGTTCGACTGGAAATGGGCCAGCGGTTCGGCCACGGCATAAATCAGGACGCCCGCGCCAATCCCGGCACAGAACATCATCGAAAGCCATGAGCCAGTCGAAAAGTCCGGTTCTGCAGTGTCGGGCCCTAGACGAATGCGACCGGAGACAGGCAGGCACACCACCACTACACAGAACGCAACAAATCCAGCGAGCGCATAGACGTACCAGCCGCGAAACCCGCTCAACGTTAATTCGCGACCCAGGGAGAGGGTTGTGGTGGCGCTGCGTGGGAAGAGGAGAATCCAAAGGATAAGGCTTACCACCACCGCCATCGACCCGAAGGCCACTGGAAGGTTGAACCCTTTGTAAAACCCGTCCGCGGACCGCCGTATTGACCGGGTGCTCAAAATGTTAGGTCGGATCGCCATGATGGGCACAACCTCTCTTATTCTGGAGGCAGTGCCGCCGGATACAAATCGTTGAAACTATGAAGAGAACAAAATCTCGCAGGACCGTGTTAGAGGTCGCGACGGCGGGCCGCATCCTTCACTTGAAGGATAGATTAACCCAGCGACAGGTCGGCCTGCGCCCAGTCGATGATCTGGGCGTATTGCTGGTGAAAGACCATATATCCGCTATCGGGCAATACGTGCAGCTCGACATGGTCGAGCGCCTCTGACCATCGCCGCGCCGCACCCCATTGCACATTGCGATCATGCTCTCCGATGACAAGGCGCACGGGCACGGGGCAATTCTCAAGGAGCGGGCTCCAGTCTTTACGGTAATTGAGATCGCCGTAGTTGCCGACGTAACCCTGGTCGCGGTGGACTCTTCGACCATGGATCATCACGGGAAGAATATCGGGCCGCATGATCCACTCCACATCACGCGGCGAAGCCCGCATGACCGCTTTGCCAAAAGCGCCGGGTCCGGACCGCATCACGAAAGCAAATCCGGCTTTCACCAGAAACTTCAGTGATGCAGGAAAATGGAGGCGCGCATGGGGGATCAGATAGTTGTAGCCATTGGTCCCCTCTAAGTCCTCGTCGCTACGGACTGGCAATAGAGGATGGCAAGCGGTTATCGATGCCACGCGGGTGGGCTCTAGCTCAGCCAGGGCCAAAGCGTGCATCAGGCCCAAGCTTGAAGACACAATGGCGACGCGGTCAATCTTTAGGTGATCCAAAAGCCAACGCACATCTGGGGCATAGTCGCACGGCTCGCTTGCTTCACCAGGATAGACAGTGGTCTGCCCAAATCCTGGACGTAGCGGCCCGATCAGCCTCAGACCCCGTCGCTGCGCCATCCGCACAGGCTCTTTGAACCAAACATCACCAAAAGCCTGATCATGATACCAAAGGATACATGGGCCTTCCTTTGCACCAAAGTCAGAGTATTCCAGCAGGCGCCCATCAGGCTGAGTGACCACGTGGCGCTGATCCTCACGAGGGAAAAAAGCAGTTTGGTTCGCCGCTGTAATCCGGGCTGCAACAAGATTGCCTTCATCGATATCGTGCATTAGCGACAGGCCAAAGACCATGCGGACACAATCTATTTGATCCTTGGTATCAGTCTTGGCAAATATCGACTGCAATTGGCTGCGAATGGTGGTGGTTGAGGCCCGGCGCCGTTCCGCGATGCCTTTGACTTTCAATCCTTCCACTAAAAGCCGAACAACGTCGACCTCGGCACGGCTGAGGTCGAAGAGGTCTTGAAGGATGGGGCCCAAATGACTGGGCCAACCGATATCGCTTGTGCGTAGGATTGCAAAACGGCGTTTTGTCGACTCTTGAACATAAGGCTCTAACCGGATCAGAAGTGGGCGGCCCGATTGGGTGTTGTGAAGCCGTAAAACATCATTAGGCTGATTGATCGCGTCTGGCTGCAGTACCATTTGCCGGACCCGCATACGCAGTCGTTGGAGCTCCTCCGGTTCAATAGGAAAAACAGAAAGATCGCCCCCAGGCGCGATGTCAAACACGACTTTGGCCGCGCTATTGGCATCGATGATACTGCCCGCCTCATCGAGGGCTAGCGTCGCCTGCATGAGCTGCGCGAGAGCTAATTGCAGATCAGCATCTATCTCTTTGCGCCAAGGCGTGACGATATCGACCAGTGAGGCGGCGCGCGACATGTGTTCTAAAATCTTACCAGCCTCGCCTTTGCGCCCGTCTGACCGCATTGTCGCAAGCTTGGATTGGAGCTGCACCATGAACGCGTCGTACTGATCTGGCGATGCCACCAAATCATACAGCTCCGATATGATCGTATTGCTTTCTTCGTTTGACACGACGCGTTCCATCAAGCCTTGGATGATGTTTTGTACCTGAAAAATGGAGGATGCCGTAGCATAGAATTCGGAGGGAATCCCGGCATTGCAATTACTTTGTTGTTTGCTTGGCTAGGGCAAAAAAATGAGACCTAGTCATTCTATAGCGACGCAGCATTAGTCGCTTTGGGCTCGTTCCGGACCTTTTCCGCACCGCAGGATGTGCCAAAACTCATACGTTTCTGGCACCGGCGATAACGACCGATATCGGTGAAAAACCCACCCCGCCACATCTCGTATTTGCGCCTGATTTGTCACCGCGCCCGGTGAGCGCGTTGATCTTTCCGAGAGTCTGACTACCGGTCAGGCCGGTGCCAATTTGGCGAGGCGCTTGAGGTTCTGGGCAGTGGCGGCGAGGAGAAATTCTTCTTTTGCTCCTGATAGGCCTCGGAGCCGGAGGCGCTTGAGTCCGAGATGTCGTTTTAGATGGGCAAACAGCATCTCGACCTTCTTTCGTCGTCGCCGTGCATCTTGATAAGCATCGGTCTCGGCGAGGGCGCGCACCTTTTCGCGGAGGGGCTCGTCCATTGAAACAGCGAGGCTGCGGGACGGGGCATCGGTGCACGCCGCTTTGATCGGACAAACGCCACAGGTCTTCTTGTTCCCCTGATACCGTTTCAGCCGACGCTCCGGCAGGTCTGCCCGCAGTTTCAGGTCGTGTCCCTGAGGACAGACGAACACGTCGCGATCAGCGTCGTGGGTGAAGGCCTCGCGTGTTAGCTTTCCATCGGTCTGCTTCGTTCGGTCCAGCACAGGGATGTATTGTGTGATCTTCCGATCTTCGAGCCAACTTAAGAATGGGCTGGTGCCGTAGGCTTTGTCGGCAGCGAGGCTTTCGGGTGCAAAGCCATAAACTTTGCTGCGTTCAAGCATGGTCTTGGCTGCGACGATCTCTTGGCTCAGTCTAGCGGGCGTTGCCTCAACATCCACGATCACGCCGTTCAGGTCATCGACCAGATAGTTGGTCTCGTAAGAGAATCGGCCCGGCCCATCCTTGAGCGACCATGCCGCCAGGGGATCGGTCTCGGAGATATACTTCGGCCCTTTCGGTATCCTGCCGCCGCTGTCCGGTTGCGCTGCCCCTGCCGCGTCGAGGTCATCGAGATAGGCCTGCACGGGCCGCGTGATCCGCTCCTTCTTGTCCCACGCATCTTTGATCTTGTCCGGGCTGTCGCGCCGCGTCCAGTTGGCATCGGCTTCGACCGTGCTGCCATCGACCAGTGCCCCCACACCGCCGACGATCCCGGCCTCCATGCAGCGCGCGACGACCAGCTCGAAGACCTGGCGCAGAACGTCGCCATCGGCAAAACGGCCGTAGCGGTTCTTCGAGAAGGTCGAGCGATCCGGAACCCGGCCATCGAGCCCCAGCTTGCAAAACCACCGATATGCAAGATTGAAATGCACTTCTTGGCACAGCCGCGTCTCCGACCGGATGCCATAGAGATATCCGACAATCAGCATGCGGATCATCAACTCGGGATCGACCGATGGCCGTCCGGTATGGCTGTAGAGGTCCTGAAGCCCGGCGCGCAACTCAGTCAGGTCCAGAAGCTGGTCGATCTTGCGGAGCGGATGATCGGTCGGGACGTGATCCTCCAGCCGGAACTCATAGAAAAGGCTTTCGCCCGGTATCTGCCGTCCCATCATCGCCCGCACCTCCATCATGTTTAGCAAACAGAATCAGAGGCTTGAGAGCGAAACAAGGCCGAAAATACAACATCTAGTGGCAGGAGTTTTTCACCGATATC
>CAKZYL010000387.1 GCA_937884705.1 uncultured Roseovarius sp.
TCATCGTGACCGTGCTTGCCGGTATAGGTAATCACCTTGCCGGGCGTGTCGAGGACGACGGAAATGTAAGGTTCGGGCGCAAAAAGCTGAGCGGCGGTGGCATTGAGGTAGCGGTGGACCGGACCTGCAAACACCGTGACCAGCACAGTGGCCGAGAGGAGCGTACCGATGGCAACCATGGGCAACGCACTTTGCCTCTCTTGAGCGGCTTGCGGGATCGTGTCCGAGACAGAAACCTCGGCGGTCTCGGGCTCTGGTGCGGTTTCCATCGGCGCATGTGCCTTCCAGAAAATCACCGATCCGGCGCGAGAAAAGCCCACCACGGCAATCAGGCTGGAGCTCAGCAGCACAGCCCAGACCCAGGCCATGCGCGGATCTGCCAGGGCTGCGTCAAGGATCAAAAGCTTGCCCACGAAACCCGAGAGCGGTGGCAAACCGGCCATCGCGATGGCGGCGGCAAAGAACATCGCTGCGACCAACGCACCGCCGACAATCGGGGGCGCAGGGGTCCAGCCGAGGTTGCCCTCGGCGCGGCGGGACCGGATCACGTCCACCAGTAAGAAGAGGGCTGCGGTGGCCAATGTGGAATGCACCGCATAGAACAGCGCGGCGGCAATACCCTCTGGCGTGAAGACGGAGACCGACGTCAAAAGCATTCCCATAGAGCCCACCACGGCGAAGGCCACGAGACGATCGAGGCGTTTTGCCCCCAGCACGCCGATCATGCCGATGGCCAGGGTCAAAAGCGCGCCCGGCAAAAGCCAGGTGTCAAAGAGGCCTTGGGTGACCTCAAGATCGGGCGGGAAGGCAATCGTGTAAAACCGGATGATCGAATAGGCGCCCACCTTCGTCATGATCGCAAAGAGTGCGGCCACCGGTGCGGGCGCGGTGGAGTAGGTCGCGGGCAGCCAGAAGTGCAGTGGCAGGACGGCCGCCTTGATGCCAAAGACAAGTAGCAAGAGCACGGCGGCCACGCGAACACCCGCGGAGCTTTCCGGCGACACCGCCGTCATGCGGACGGCGATGTCTGCAATGTTGAGCGTGCCCAGTTCGGCGTAGATCGTGCCGAGCGCGAAGAGAAAGAGCGTCGATCCAAGGAGGTTGAAGACCACATATTGCACACCGACCCGCAGTCGGGTTGAGCCGCCTGAATGGATCATCAGGCCGTAGGAGGCGAGCAGCAGGATCTCGAAGAAAACAAAGAGGTTGAACGCGTCACCTGTCAGGAACGCGCCAAGGATGCCCATGATCTGGAACTGGAAAAGCGCGTGGAAATGCCGCCCGCGCATGTCCCATCCAGAGCCGATGGCATAGAGCAGCACGGGGATGGCGAGAAAGAGCGTGAGAACCACAAAGAGCACTGACAAGCGGTCAGCCACCAGCACAATGCCAAAGGGCGCGGCCCAGTTGCCCAGCTGATAAAGCAAGATCGACCCATCCGCGACCGCGACCAGAAGGCCAAGCGCGATGGCAAGGCAGACCCCCACCGTGGCCAACGAGAATGTCCGCTGTAGCATCGGGTGATAGCGCGCCGCCAGGATGATGATTGCAGCCATCATGGCCGGCAGAAGAATAGGAGCGATGACCCAATGGCTCATGGATTCGCTCCTTGGCTTTCCGACGCGTCTTGATCTGCCCCCGGTGGAAGCTGGTCCTGATCGTCGATGTGATCGTCCTGAGAGCTAAGATACGCCCCCACACCGATCATCACGACGACGGCCGTCATACCGAAGGCGATCACAATCGCCGTCAGAACAAGAGCCTGGGGCAGAGGGTCGGTGTAAAGCGTGACATCATCTTGCAGCACTGGGGGTCGGTTCACGGCCAGACGCCCCGACGCGAAGAGGAACACGTTGACAGCATAGCTGATGAAGGCGGTGCCAAGGATCACCGGGAAGGTGCGTTTGCGCAGGATCAGATAGATGCCTGCCGCGGTCAGGATGCCCACGGCGCTGGCGACAAGGATTTCCATGCTCAGGCTCCCTTCTCTTCGGCCGCATCATCGCGGGATGGGTTGATGTCCATGGCGTATTCGGTCGACTTATGTCCGCTGCGGCGACCAAGGCGAGAGAAGCTTTCCAGAGAGAGGAGCACCGCGCCCACAACGCAGAGGAAGACGCCGAGGTCAAAGCCAAGGGCTGTGGCCAGTTCGAATTCTTCAAACGGTGGAATGCGGAAATATCCGAAGGACGAGGTGAGGAACTCTCGGTCGAAGAAGAACGCGCCCATGCCCGTCAGCCCGGCAATCAGGACGCCCGCGCCAATAATGCCATGATAGGGATAGCGCTGGCGCTTTTCGGCCCAGTCAAAGCCCGAGGCCATGTACTGCATCACGATGGCGATGGAGACCACGAGGCCCGCAATGAAGCCGCCGCCCGGCTCATTGTGGCCGCGCAGGAAGATGTAGACGCCGATCATCAAAACGATGGGCATCATCACCCGTGTCGCCACCACCATGAGCAACGGATGGGCGTCACCGGCCTTCTCCTCCACCGGACGATTGAGAAGGCGGGCGCGCACGGAACTGGACAGAAGGGTCTCTGTCAGCGCGTAGATGATCACGGCTGCGATGCCCAGGACGATGATCTCGCCGTAGGTGTCAAACCCACGGAAGTCGACGAGGATCACGTTGACCACGTTTGTGCCACCGCC
>CAKZYL010000388.1 GCA_937884705.1 uncultured Roseovarius sp.
GTCTTGAGGCCCACAAGATCATTCCAAGCCGACGGGATGCGCACCGACCCGCCCGTATCGCTGCCAATGCCGCACGCCGCGAGGTTATGTGCGACGCTCGCCGCGGCACCGGAGGATGACCCTCCTGGCACAAGTGCAGGATCGTTGACATTGGGCGGTGTCGCCGCCACCGGATTGAGGCCAAGGCCGGAAAAGGCAAGCTCACTCATGTGGGTCTTGCCCAGACAGACCAGCCCCGCCTTGGTGGCATTGGCAAGGACGCGCGCGTCTTTGTCTGGCACGCGCCCTTCCAAAAGCTTCGATCCGGCTTCGGTCACCGTGCCTGCGCTGTCGAACAGATCCTTCCAACTGATGGGCACACCATCGAGCGGGCCCAGGCGTTGGTTTAGATCTGCGCGGGATTTGGCGGCCTCCGCCTCTGCCATTGCGCGCTCTTGAGTGACCGCGGAGTAGATGTCATCGCGCGCAGGATGGGCGGCGATCGCGTTCAGATATGTTTCCGTCAGCGTCACAGGGTCGGTCTGCCCTGCTCCGATCGCCCGACCAAGATCCGCCGCGGATGCCTTCAGCCAATCTGTCATCTCTGCCCCCTGCAATGCCGCACTTTCGCGCGCGACCGTAGCGGCAGCACGGCGCATGGACAATCCCGGACCATCGACCATATGGAGGGGCATGAAAAAAGATAGCGATATCCTGATTGTTGGTGGAGGGATCAACGGATCCGTGCTCGCCTTGGGGCTGGCACAGTCCGGACGCAGCGTGACTGTGATCGACGCCCTGCCTGAGCCCGTTCGCCGCAATGCAGGCTTTGACGGCAGGTCTTACGCTTTGGCGCTGACATCCGTGCGCTTGCTGAAGGGCATCGGCATTTGGGATCAGATTTCTGCTAAGGCGCAACCTATCCTTGAGATTAAGGTTTCGCAGGGCCGTGCGGGCGCCGGGGCTGGGCCGTTCTTTTTGCACTTTGATCATGCGGAACTGGAAGAAGGGCCGATGGGGCATATGTGCGAAGACCGGTTTTTGCGCCGCGCTTTGCTGGATGCCATAGGCGAGGAACCCCGCATCACAGTTGTTGAAGACCAGGTGCAAGGCCAATCCACGTCGTCGCACGGCGTTGCGCTTGATCTTGCATCGGGTCAGACTCTGTCAGGCCAGCTTTTGGTTGGTTGCGACGGGCGCGGATCGAGCACGGCGACGCGCGCGGGCATCAAGCGAACCGGCTGGGGCTATGGCCAAACGGCCCTTGTCGCCGCGGTGGAGCATGAGCACCCGCATCATGGGATCGCGCATCAGTTCTTTATGCCCCAAGGGCCGCTTGCGATCCTTCCACTGCCTGGCAATCGCAGCTCCATCGTCTGGAGCGAGACGGACCAAACAGCATCGGAGTTTGCGTCCCTTTCGGACGAAGCGTTTTTATCCGTGTTGCGACCACGGTTCGGAGACTTTCTCGGCGAGATCGATATCAAGGGGAAACGCTACACGTATCCTCTTGGTTTGAGCCTGGCGCAAAGCCTCACGGCGGAGCGTTTGGTCTTGGTGGGCGATGCAGCGCATGGCGTGCATCCGCTGGCGGGGCAAGGGCTCAACTCAGGCCTGCGAGATGCTGCAGCTTTGGTGCACGTTCTTCGGGATGCGGCGCGGCGGGGCGAGGATTTTGCCTCACCGCCGGTTCTGACGCGCTACGCGCAGTGGCGGCGCTTCGATATCGCTGCATTGGCGATGGTCACGGATGGTACAAACCGGCTCTTTTCTAACGACAATCCAGTGCTCAAAGCAGCGCGAGGCGTTGGAATGGGTGTGATCAATGCCCTGCCCGGTTTGCGGCGAAGTATGATGCGGGAAGCGGCGGGCCTGACCGGGGATTTGCCGGATTTGATGAAACCGTGACACGGGGGCGCTGCCCCCAAACCCCCCGGGGTACTTCAAAAAAGAAAGAACCGGCAGACAGGGTCTGAAATCACGTGGAATGTGTGAAAATGCGGATGGTCGTATCGCCGTAACGACGCTCGTCCTCTTGGGTGAATGATGCGGGCGGCGAGACGGCCGTGTTGTCTTCCCAGATAACAAGCGCCCCGTCCGCCAACCAGGCGTTTTCAATCAGCGCAGCAAGGGCTTTTTCGCCCAATCCTTTGCCATAAGGCGGGTCGAGGAAGACAAGCGTTGCAGGCGACGTCGCAGGGCCAGGACTGCGCGCATCGCGGGTGAGAATACGGGTTTCAGACTGAGCGTTGCAGGTTTTTACATTGGCTCGGAGGAGCTTGAGAGCGGCGCGGCCTTGGTCAATGAAGGTGACATGCGCCGCTCCGCGAGATAGCGCCTCAAGACCAAGCGCGCCGGTGCCAGCAAAGACATCCAGAACCTTGGCGCCGTCAAGCGCATCGGCAAAATTGCTTTCAAGAATATTGAAGAGGCTTTCACGCACCCTGTCCGACGTCGGGCGGAGATGGGCAGAGGCATCGCCCTTGCCAACGGAGGCCAAGCGGCGGCCGCGAAACGCGCCCCCAATGATCCTCACGTGAAGATCCTCACGCTTTGAGCAGTGTTTTCAGCTCCAACCCGGTGTCAGCGATCTGATCGGGCGAGGGTGACTTTCCGGCATCGATCAATCGCTTGCCCACCATGTAAGCGCGCGGCTCATTTACCGCGTCCACGGCCAAAAGCTCATCGCCTTTGAAGTACCAAAAGGACACGCCCTTGCCCTTCCCATCTGGTCGCGTGATCACGTGATCATAGCCGGTGTTGAGGCCGCTGATTTGCAGCTTGATGTCATACTGATCCGACCAGAACCATGGCTGCGCGACATAAGTTTTCTCGGCGCCCATTATGTTTTCGGCCACGCATTCAGCCATATCGTGCGCATTTGGCACGCTTTCCAGGCGAACCCGCTGGCCGCGAAACAGAAACGAGGCACAGTCGCCAGCAGCCCAGATGAACGGGTCGGACGTGCGGCAAAATTCATCCGTCTTGATGCCGTTTTCCACCTCAACGCCCGCCATGTCGGCCAGTTGCGTGGCCGGATCGATGCCCACACCCACAATGACGAAATCCACGTCAAGCTCTTCCCCGTCAGCGAGATGCGCGCCGGTCACGCGGCCGTTGCCCACAAGACGCTCAAGCCCTGTGTTTTCACGAATTTCAACGCCGTGGCTTTGGTGGATGTCACGGAAATAGTCCGACGTCTCGGGCGAGGCCACGCGTTTGAGAATGCGGTCCGCCATCTCGATCAGCGTGACCTTGAGGCCCTTCTTGGCCGCGACAGCAGCAGCCTCGAGCCCGATATAGCCACCGCCAACGATCAGCACGTGCGCACCTTCTTTGAACTCAGGCGCCATGGCATCCACGTCAGACAAGCCGCGGACAAGATACACCCCATCGAGATCCCCGCCCATGGTCGCCGGAAGCGTGCGAGGGACAGATCCGGTGGCCAGCACAAGATGGTCGTACTCAATGGTATGGTTGGTGGTTGTTACTTCCTTTGCACCCGGGACAATCGAGGTGACTTCCTCATTCAGGCGCAGATCAATGCTCTGCTCGGCGTAAAAGCTTTCGGGACGCAGATACATCCGCTCCAGATCCATCTCACCCAAAAGATACTTTTTCGACAGCGGCGGGCGCTGATAGGGCGGCGCGGGCTCTTCACCGATGAGCGTTATCTCTCCTTGATAGTTCAGAGCACGCAGTTTAGCGACAACAGACGCCCCGGCCTGACCGGCCCCAACAACGACGATACCCGGCATGTCCGCTCTCCCTTGGGTCTTTTTCGTGGTGCATTCCGCCGCAGAGCCTATATCTTTCGACATCCGAAACACAATTGCTATCAGGACGCAGATATGACGATTTCCCAAGGCGACACCCTGCCCGACGCCACTTTCATCGTGATGGGCGAAAGCGGCCCCGAAACGGTGAGCCTCGCCGACAAAACGAAGGGGCGCAAAGTTGTGCTTTTTGCCGTGCCGGGTGCGTTTACACCGACATGTCATTCCGCACACGTACCAAGCTTTATCCGCACCAAAGAGGCGCTTATGGAAAAGGGCGTGGAAGAGATCATTTGCGTGGCTGTGAATGATCCATTTATCATGCAGACCTGGGGTGAGGCCTCTGGCGCAACAGAGGCGGGCATTACGATGCTGGCCGATGCGGAGGCAGAGTTTACCAAGTCAATCGGCATGAACTTTTCTGCACCACCTGTTGGATTTGTCGACCGTTCGTCGCGATATGCGATGCTGGTTGAAGATGGCAAAGTGAACCTTTTGCAGGTGGATGAAAATCCCGGGACTTGCGAGCTTTCAGCGGGTGAAGCGCTGCTCGATTCCATGTAAAAACTGCGACGCATGCTCTGAGACAAGGGTACTGTCGCAGAGCATGCGCTTTGATCCTACCGGTTGATGGATTGGGCCGCAGCTGGGGTCAGCACATCCCGTAAGAGCGCCAGAGGATGCGCTTTGAGTGACAGACGCATGGCCACGTAGTCTTCCACCACCTCTTCGCCAAGCGTCATTTGCGGCAAATGTGCGGACGGTTCATCAATCCCCTCCCCATCCATATCCCCGGAAAAGAGCGGTAGCGGCTTATCCCCGGCAAGGGCCCGCGCCTCCCAAAGCGCCTCGCGCCGAGACAGACCAAGCTCGGCAAAGGCATCGGCCTCGGCCAGCCGCGTGACCGTCAGGGGCGAGACACCTGCGCGGCGCCAGACATCGGCTACCGTCACATATCCGTTGCCGCGCGCAGCCGTGATCCATGTGGCATCTTCCTCGGCCAGGCCTTTGATCTGACGAAAGCCCAGGCGCAGCGCCAGACCGCCACGACCATCGGGTTCCATCACGTTGTCCCAATAGCTGGATTGCACGCAGACAGGGCGTACGGTGACCCCATGTTCCCGCGCATCTCGCACAATTTGGGCTGGGGCGTAGAAGCCCATGGGTTGGGAATTCAGCAGCGCACAGGCAAAAATGCCAGGATGGTGGCGCTTGATCCAGGCACTGGCATAGACCAAGAGCGCGAAAGAGGCGGCATGGCTTTCTGGAAATCCGTAAGACCCGAACCCTTCGATCTGGGAAAAACAGCGATCGGCAAAGTCTTCGTCATAACCATTGTTCAGCATGCCTTGCAGAAAGCGCTTGCGGAAATCGCTGACATTGCCGTAGCGCCGGAAGGTGGCCAACGATCTGCGCAGGCGATCCGCCTCCTCCGGGGTGAACCCCGCGCCAATGATGGCAATCTGCATGGCCTGTTCCTGAAAGAGCGGCACGCCAAGTGTTTTGCTCAGCACCCGGCCCAGCTCATCAGAGGGAAACTCCACCGGTTCTTCCCCGTTGCGACGCCGAATATAGGGGTGCACCATGTCGCCCTGAATGGGCCCGGGCCGGATGATCGCCACCTCGATCACCAGATCATAGAAGGTGCGCGGGCGCATGCGCGGCA
>CAKZYL010000389.1 GCA_937884705.1 uncultured Roseovarius sp.
CCCCAAAGGTGCTTGGGGATGAAGTGATACCCGCGCCGCACGGACATAAATGCAGCCTTCGCCCGTTGGGCCGCATCGCAGGCTATATCAACGCCTGAATTGCCAGCCCCGACGATCAGCACGCGCTTGCCCTCGAACTCTTTGGGGCTGCGATATGTGCTGGAATGGCGTAACTCGCCGTCGAACGTGCCTTCAAACTCCGGCATACGCGGGTGCCAGTTGGCGCCCGTGGCGCAAACCAACGCAGTGTATTCACGGGTCTCCCCGGTGTGGAGGGTGATGCGCCAACCACCCTGAGAAAGCTTCTCTATATCCGTAACGCGGGTTTTGAAGTTTATGTTTTTTCGGAGCCCCCAAAGATCCGCAAACGCCCGGATGTAGGTCAGAATCTGGCTGTGAGACGGGTAATCCGGGAAATCTTTAGGCATCGGCAGGCCATCAAATCCAGACTGGGTTTTGGATGAAATGAAATGCGCACTTTCATACATGGGGGAGCCATCCTGTTCGATGTCCCAAAGGCCGCCCACATCGGTGTTGGCGTCGTACTGGTCATACGCCAGCCCTCTGACCACGCAGGCTCGTGCCATGGCCAGCCCAGCCGGACCCGCACCGATGATACAAATGGGTTTGGGTGTCATTGCTCCGTCCTCCGTTTTTGAGCGAATGCAGGGCAATGCGATTTCGGCGAAATTGCCCTTGCGTGACGTCTTGATGGGCTTTTCTGGGAGCGCGAATAAGGACCAACTCGGCCCAATGGTGGACGAAATCGGCCAAACTGATTACAAAAGTGTCCGCAGTGCCCGAGTTTGAAAGGGACAACACGCGTGTCGGAACCGTTTGATCAAAGGTTGGAGAGGGTCACGATAACCCCTCAAATCCTCTATCACACGTTGCAGGAGCTTTTGGATCGAAAGCTTGATCTGTCACGCGACCGTGGCTGGACCGCCCTCCGCGCCGATATCGCCTCCAACTGCCGCCCCAGGCTGACCTTTCGACAAAGCCAGGCGCTGATCGTTCAGGCGCTGTCCTTGTCGCGTGATCCTGACCTGGGTCTGGCAGTGGGACAGCGGCAAAACTTTGCGTCTTTTGGCCTGCTCAGCGCTGCCATGCTGGCAAGTGGCAGCCTGCGCGAAGCGCTGGAGATTGGAATGCGTTATCACCGCGTCATCGGCTCCATGTTGGACTTTGAAATCGTACCGTTCGATGATGATCACGTCGCGATGGTGATCCGTTCCCGCTTTGCCGGTTCACCTATCCGCCGCTTTCTCATGCAAGAGGCGCTCATTTTGATCGTCAAATCTACTTTGTTTCTGGCGCCGCACCAGAACCCTATCATTGAAATTTGCACGCCCTTCTGTCCGGCAGATCGCAAGAGCTTGGAAGATCAGTGCCCATGTGCTGTTAAGTACGTTGGAGACACACAGCAAATCCTGTTTCAAAGTGAGCGATTGTTGGCCCGACTGGAGACGGCTGACCCGTTCGCGTTAGCTGAAACGCAAATTGTTTTGGACCTTTTACTCCGCCAAGAATTGGCGGAAGTCGACATATTGCAATCTGTCGAAACGCGAATAATACGGAGCTTCCCCCATGTCGAAAAACTTAGCGAGGTTAGCGCAGCATTGGGCTGTAGTGAGCGCAGCCTGCGCCGACAGCTTTCAAATTGTGGAACAAGTTATCGCGAACTGCTCAACCGGCTGCGCATAGAAAGAGCGCGACAGCGTTTGGTAGAGGGCAAACTCTCCCGTGACCAGATCGCCTTCGACTTGGGATTTAGTGACGTGCGAAGTCTTCGGCGGCTTCTCAATACCTGAAAGCAATATTTACGTAAGTCATCCAACAGATAAAGCTTGTGTTCGATGCTTTAGAACCTGAGCATGTTTTTTATCGCGCATCTTTGATTTCGATTTGCCAGACGGCAAAAGTTCGCTTTCCGTTTCGGCCGAAATGACGCTCGCTATTGAACGGTTCGACAAAATGCGCCTTGACGCAATGATAGACTTGCTGCGATGCAAAAAGTCTGGCGCCGCTTAGACTCATTGTTTGACTTTGAGAAGCCATTATTCTGGATGCCCGCATTGACCGGCATCTGTCAAACCTCGCGGGTGGAATGTTGGACCGGGAGGGTACTATGAGAGTATTAATCTGTGGCGGACGTGAAGTTGATCAGAGTGTTCTGACAGCCGTGCGTGAATGGGTGGCTGCGAACTGTTCCCCTGGAGACGTCGTTATCCACGGGGCCGCACGTGGCGTAGATACCGAAGCTATGCACGCCGCCGAGACGAAGCCTGGTGTACTGCATTCAGCTTTTCACGCAGATTAGGAAGGCTTGGGACGTGCGGCCGGTCCTATCCGCAACAAACAGATGCTCGATGAGGGTTGCCCGGACCTTGTTGTAGCTTTCCCAGGCGGTCGCGGCACGGCGAACATGGTGAAGCAGGCACAGGCGGCTGGGGTCGAGGTTTTGGATAAGCGAGAGGATTGAAATCTCGGACCATTACCGGACATGCAAAAGCCGGCAGATGTTCATTAGTTCAATGATAGACCATGGAGAATTCGAGAGTGCTGCGCGAGAAGCGTGCACGGAGTTTAACAAGATGGCCGCAGGCAAGACCATATCTGATTGAAAAACAATCATTTAGACGTAAGTTGCGTTTCAATTCTGCACTGGCCAACGCCGAACTTAGAGAGGCTTACGTGCGCGCGCGCAAGGATCACTTCCATTTTGAACAGCAATCCTTCAGGAAAGTAGCCCGTTTCCTAGACATGACCGTCGCGCAAATTGTGGTTTTAGTTTTGCTAGTTGCTCCAAAACAGCTCCGTTTCGGGGTCGCCCCACCATGGTGCTGTAAACCAACGTTTTAGAGTTGCTCTTGTTTGGCGGCGTTCGTTTGGCGCTTACAAGCCGGTACTTCCTTACAAAAATTTTTCCTGGGGGACGAATTGGGGGATATAAGCGATATACATTTTGAAAAATTACTTTATTTCAATTATTTGTGAAAATCAGATGGCGGCCCCGGCAGGATTCGAACCTGCAACCTGCCCCTTAGGAGGGGGCTGCTCTATCCAGTTGAGCCACGGGGCCT
>CAKZYL010000390.1 GCA_937884705.1 uncultured Roseovarius sp.
CCGTTCTGAAAGCCAGATTGCGACCTGAAATGTGAATTGGGCATTATATTGGCCGGTGAACTGACTGTTGTGCTGACCATTGTACTGGCGCCTGCGTCGGTCTGTGCATTGGCCCGTGTCACGATTGAGGCCGCATCAGCTGCGTCGCCGCCGGTCCCGGCCATAAGAATCAAGGGCAGAAAAATAGATGTTTGCACGCTCGTTGCCTCAGAATTGCTCTTATTATTCGGGCAGAGATAGGGGGCTCTGCGCCTAGGGCAAATCTATCAGGTAAGAAGATGTAGAAACCGTTATTCGGCTGCCACAGATTTCTGCAGTGGGCGCCCAATACGCGCAATATCGGCGATCACGCCCTCGATCAGTTTTTGGAACTGGTCAAACCCCAGATGAGGACGGATCTGGCGTTCATCCATGTAAAGCGAGCGGTCGATTTCAATCTGAATGGCATGCACACCGCTGGAGGGGCGGCCGTAATGTTGGGTCACATAGGCGCCGGCAAAGGGCGTGTTGCGCGTGACCGTGAGACCGGCTGCGTGAAACGCCTCTTCGATCATGCTGACGATCATGTCGCTGGCCGCCGCGCCGAACCTGTCGCCCAGAACAACGTCCGGGCGCGGGGCACCGGATTGGGCCACGCTGTCCATGGCCTCATGGGGCATGGAATGGCAATCCAGCAAAATGGCCTGTCCGAACATGTCCTTGGAGCGAGTGAGCTCGGATCTCAGCGCCCCGTGATAGGGTCGCCAGAACTCGTCGATCCGGCGCTGCGCCTCGGCCCGTGTGATCTTGCCGGAATAGATCGCTTTGCCATTGGCAACGACGCGGGGCACCACGCCGAGGCCCGAGGCCACCCGCGGGTTGTGCCCGGACCGGCGCACACCCTGGATCAGGGCGGGATCAAGTTCGTCTTCGCTGCGGTTTACATCGACAAAGGCGCGCGGCATACCGGCGGTGACAAGCGGCGCGCCATAGCGCGGGGCGGCGCGAAAGAGATCGTCGACAAAGGCATCTTCCGAGCTGCGAATCGCGTGCTTGTCCAGCAATGACTGGCTCATAAAGCTGCTCGGATAGATCCGCCCAGAATGAGGGGACGCGAATACCACGCAGGTATCGCGCTCTTCCGGTTGGAAAATCTGGTATGCCTGATGCGACATCAACCCTCCTCGGCGGCCGGCATTCCCGACCCCGTTGTTGGGACGTATCATAGTGCGAATTTGGCGATCTAAAAGCCCTTGATCCGCGACAACTTACCTTTTATACGACCGCATCGCTGGCGCGGATTTCCCGCGCCCCAATTTTTTGGGGTGGTGGCAGGTGAGTGTGGCGCGGGTGACAAGGGCGATTAGCTCAGCGGTAGAGCACTTCGTTGACATCGAAGGGGTCACTAGTTC
>CAKZYL010000391.1 GCA_937884705.1 uncultured Roseovarius sp.
GTATCTGCAACAGACGCAACAGATTTCGTCAGCGTCAGCTCAGGGTTCGGCGGTGTAACGGAACCAAAAACGAAGAACACACCGTCGCCCCCGTCACGTGCCCCTGGCTCGAAGGATAATCTGAACCTTTCAATGCGTATGTTGGGATTGCCGACAACAGCAAACTCATCAAGCGGTACAACGGCAAGAAACGCATCCTGCCCAAATCCAACCTCTCGTCCTGTCGAGGTATAATCTGGTGTAAGCGCATCAATAGTAACCGTACCCAAAGAGTTTCCATCGGTATCGAAGGCCTCAACGAATTGCGTATTGTTTCCATTCCGTTCTGTGATCAGAAGAAACAATTCGGGGCTTGGCTGGACCGGCGTTGCATACTGGAATTCGAAAAAGCCAGGCGCACCGAACAAGTCATCCACCTGCTGGTAAGCGTTCAACTCGGCATTTGAAAACACATTGGCCAACATTTGAGCTTCGTAGTCTGGGTCAGTGATTACAAATGCGCCCGGTATGTCGAAAATGCGCGACGTAATATCGACCGTCGGGCTTGTAAATCCGTTGACGATGAAACCAGATGGAGTGACGAAATCGGTAAAGGTAATGGCACCAACAGTCAGAGATGTCAGCACGTGCGAGCATCGGTCATTATCATTTGCTGGAGTTACACACTGTGTATCCGCTGGATTTGGATCTGTCGTGCTAATGGTAAACGAGAAGGTTCCGGTTTGCAGAGGGTCAGCGACGGCCGGGCCTGAAAACGCCAAAACGCAAAGGAAAATCCAGCACGAAACATTCCACAGAATGCTGCGAGCGACTGATTGCGCCTTAGTAGCAAGATCAAGGTTCATGGATGCACTGCTCCCACCATTCTCGTTCGGGCGCTCGTTCACTCAGCGCCCAATTTTTAATCGCCATAGTTTTGAACCCGCCTCTTATGTCAATGGTTGGATCTTCGGATAGGTCTTCGAACCACCAATTTTGTGCGATTATACAACACAAACCCTACAAATAGATGAGTGAGCTTAAGGTGATCATCCACTGCCAGAAGCCTCTACCTTGAGTTGCATCAGGAGTCATCGGCCAGACAAATAGCATTTGGTTGGCGCAGTCAGATATCGCTGAATTGTTCGCTGCAGTATGGCAGCGTGTCTGCGCGCCGGCAGCGGCAATTCCCTCATTTGCGCGCTGAATTATGATTTCTACAGCCGTGACGGCGCTAGAATGTGCTTCAGTCCTGATGTCGCACCTGTCCGTCGTCAGGGATTTTGGGACAGATGCTCGCCTGAGCTAAGAGAGGATCTGGCTCATGTGGTTCGTGTGATTGAGCAAAGCAAAGCGCAAGACCACGGGCCGGTGTAGTCGGCTTCAGGTCTTCGCAGTAAAGTAGAAGGCGGCCTGATCGGCGGAGCCAAGACGATTGGTTAACGTCGCAATCCGACGGGAACGGCTCCACCCGAATACGCTTTGCGTGCCGAGAGATGCGATTGGTTGACCCGTGTGCGGCCGCATTCCCGCCAGGGTCGCCTCGCTCCCGGTAACCATGAAGCTCGTCGAATCGAAGGCGACATCTCTGGTTTCAAGCCCGACCCTGTCCGCAAGCGCTTTCATGCCCGCTGGCGAATAGAGATGCGCATGGCGTGGCGCGTCGAGCTGCACCCAGTAGCCTCCGTATTTGCGCCATCCATAGCTTGCGCCAAGTGGAATGCGGACGATCAAAACACCGTTGTCATCAAGTTTATCCTTGAGGGCGGTCAAGGCCGTCTCGCCGTCCGGGATATGCTCGAAAGCATGGTGGATTGTCACCAGATCGAAGCGTCCGTCGATATCCTGAACATCGCCCTTTATCAGCCGGACGGATCCCGATGTCGCGTTCGCGGGCAGGAAGGGGTCGACCCCGGTCAGATTGGTAAAGCTTTGGTCTGAGAGTTCTTTGAGCCATTTTCCCGCCCCGCAGCCAACATCGAGAATTCGGGCGGACTTCTGCAAGGGTCGACCGATCTTTCCGTCGATTAATCTCCGAATGGACCTGTGATGCGGGCCCGGCCAAACCAACGATATCGCCCGTCCTAGAATGCCCCGCCCCGCGAGTTCGAACCGGTTTCGAAGACCAATGATCCGACGCTCCACAGATGATGGCGTTTTGCCCTCGAAGGAATAATAGCCATCGCCGTAAAGTGCGGCCTCATCACCCGGATCAAGCAGCAGGTCCATAGAGCCGCACTCTGCACAGACCCGATAACGAAACGTCTTGATGACGCTGTTATCCACCCCGGCAACGCCTGTTGCATCCACGAGAACTGCGCGGTTGCCCTGTTCGTTGCGACAAGCGTGACAGCGCCCTTCAACTGGCCCGTCATCAATGACATAGGGAACCGCCGCGAATACATTTGCCGTCACGATCCCCGTATCCCTCTTTCTTTGCTTGCCTCGCAGCCGGAAAAAAAGCACTGGATTTCAGTGTCCAACCAGGCCTTCCGACATATAGACAATTCCAAATTGCAGGTTAAAAAACCGGGTCAGTGCGTTCCAAAAAACATGTTGCGTGCCCTTCGGATCACATGTCTCTTGTGGTCGCCTTTGTCCAAACGCGCCTGGGTTCTATCCATTGTCAAACGGCCTGTCAGCCAGACCCGTGAGGATTGCGCGTGCAGATGCCGTTTCACCGTGAAGAAGGCTGTTCAGAGACGCGGCCAGCCCCAAACCGAAAAGCGACACCAGCCCCAGTGGCGCATAGGTTTGACTATAGCGTCGCCGTGCTCGCCAGAGATAATAGGACGACGACGGGCTACGTGTCCGACCATGGGTTTTTGAGCCTGTGGACAACCCTTTCTTGTGGTACACGATGCTTTCTTCAGCCAAAACCAGGGAGAATTTGCCTTTTGCCCGCGTGGCCCAATCGATTTCTTCGCAATAGAGAAAATATGCCTCTGACATGAGCCCCACAGTCTTAAGAAAGTCCCGCGAGACGAGACAAGAGGCACCCGAGATATATCTCAGTTTCGCTTCCAGAGCGCGCCAGTCGAGATCATCGCTGCGCTTTTTGTCAGCGGCCAGCCGTCTGGAGAGACCGAGCATAGGATAACTCGCACAGCCACCGGCTTCCTGGATGACGCTCGGATCTTCGTAGTAGCACAGAAGAGAACCGCAAAGACCCGCGCCCTCCACAGCCTTTAGACGCGATACCAGATGCGTCAGGGCGTCCGCTTCAACGACGGTATCCGCGTTCAGAACCCAAAAGAAATCGAAGCCATCATCTAACGCCCGCCGCAGGCCCGCATTGTTGCCAGCGGCAAAGCCCAGGTTTGAGGGATTTTCGATCACAGTTATGCGGGCCTTCGTGGCAGCCTCTGCCAAAGGGCCGGCTGTTGTCGTAAAGCCTGGCGGCGTAACATACGTCGCAAAATCCGGCCGCGCGGGAAGAATGCAAAGCTCTCCTCGTGCCCATTGCTGCAATCGCTCAAGGGAGCCGTCGGTGGAGGCATTGTCACACACATAGATATGGAAATTTGGGTACTCCAGACGCGCGAGGGATTCGAGGCATTCGATCGTATCTGCCCAGGCATTCCAGTTCAAAATGACTATGGCGACGGCAGCCGCCTCAGGCATGGTCTCAGCGTCGGGTACGACCGTCATATCTTTTCCCCTGCGCACTGATCGTCGCGAAGGATAATGCTGGCGAACTTGCTCCAGGTCAGGTCCTTGGCCGTCCGACCGGCCGCTTCGCTCGCATCAGTCAGAGTTTCTTGGTCCAGTTGATCAATGGTCGCTGCAAGATCGGCGGCATCCTCGGTTTTGAAAAGCCACCCGGCCCCGGACTTGCTCAGGATCTCAGAAAAGCCCGGCAAGTCGGAGGCGATGATCGGTTTTTGATAGTGAAAGGCAAGCGACACGACACCGGACCCCGAGACCGCACGGTAAGGAAACACCACCGCATCCGCCCTGGCGAAAAGCTCTGCCATCTCATCATCGCTCACATATCGCGCCAAAAGCTCCACTGCGTGTTCGGGCCCGAGACGATCTATCTTGGCTTGGGTTTCTTCCTCATTCTGCCAGAATTCGCCAGCGATCGTCAGGGAGACGTCGTCACGCGTCACCAGCGACATCGCATCAAGCAGAATATCAAGACCTTTGTAGGGTCTGACCAAGCCGAAAAACAAAAGCTCCAGCTTGGACCGCCGCGTCAAACGCCCCGTCGCGACGGGCACGTCGTCAAAGGTGGGATGCGGAAATATGTCAGCCGGTGTTTTGGGAAACCGGGTCTCAAGTTCTTGAGCCAGCGCGACATTATGGGTCACAAAACGGTCTGCAGCGCCCAACTGCCATGAGGTCAGTCGATCCTTTAGCGCATGTGCTTCGTGGTCATACGCGTTGTGGACGATCATGCAGACCTTGCAGCGCGCTACAGATAGCTGGCGAGCGATCCAGCCAAGTGCCGGTGCGACAGGAAAGGTCCATGCTGGCATGACTAGGGTTGAGGGACCCCAAAGTTGGATTTCCCGCGCTGTTCTTCGCCAGGTCAGTGGATTGGGGCCGCTCAGACTTTCGGCGACGCCGCTTGCCTGGTCGGCTTTCGAGATGTCGCGTTCGGACCCGCCGGGATAGAGGAACGTGGGATATTGCTTGGAAAACCCCCATCGTCTCACCTCGACGTCTTCGCGCGCCTCAAAGGCCCGCGCGACCGCGTCGGTGTGCTTTGCAATTCCACTGCGGATCGGTGGATATGGTCCGATCACCGCGATCTTGTGACGATCATGTGCCGATTGGGTCAGAGCACAGTTCCTTTCCCCGGCAATACGCTTGGGTTCTGCGTGGACTTATGAAAAACCTCTATGTCCAAAAAGTCGCGCCATCAATCGCCCAGGCATCTCAGGCGGCAATTAGCGTTTCGTCTGAGTTTTTCAGGCGCTAATTACAACAAAGCTGGATGTTTTCCCACATGCGGCGCCGCGAAGCGTTCCCAAGACGGCAGTAAGGAACTAGTTGCTTTATCGCGGGTGGTAGCAACAAACGACAGGCCAGCCATGACAGCGGCTCCAATTCCCCCAGAAGGCATTCCGGCACAGGCTCTTGGGCAATCCGATAGTATCGGGCGCGGTCGCATTGCCCCTCGGCGTGGATCCTCGGTGCGCAAACGACCTCGCGTAGGGCCCGTATGCTGATCCCGAAACTTCCCCAGACCGCCCGCACGAAGATCGTGAACGTCGGCTGGATGCTCGGGGAGCGCGGCATAGCCGTGCTGATCGCGTTCTTTGTGATGACCCTCGTGGCGCGCGCGCTCGGGCCCGAGGGGTTCGGTGCCTATGTCTATATCTTCAGTCTCACCATGCTTTTGGGGCCGATCGCGCATTTCGGCATGTCTGAAATCCTCGTCCGCGAAAGCGTTGCACGACCGACGGACCGTCACGCCGTGTTTGGGAGCGCGATGGCACTGACGTCCTTTTTCGCGTTCATCGGCGTCCTCTCCGGGATTGCCATCGTGGCGGTTTTCGGAGGCCCACCCGGGGTCACGCCATGGCTCATGCTTTTGGCTTGCTCGCAGCTGATGGTCATCCCGATCGAGACAACATGGGCCTGGTTCAAGGCAGACGAGCGCATGGGGCTGGTCGTGGTGCCCCGTAGCATTGTTGCCCTTGGCATCGCCGTGACCGCGATCCACCTCGTACAAAATGGATACGGGTTGGACGCCTTCGTCGCTTTGAGGGCTTTGGAGCAGGGCTGCATTGCGGTCTCGGCACTTGCCGTTTTTGCCTGGGCGACCGGTGCGCTTCATCGCCTTAAGATATCCTGGCGCGAAATCCGCCATCTTTTCTCTGCGGGCTTGCCATTGATGATCTCGATGCTGGCAACGATCCTCTACATGCGCATCGATCAGGTCATGCTGGGCCAGATGGCCACCGCCGATGAGCTTGGTCGCTACGGGCTTGCGGTGCGTGTATCGGAAGTGGCGCTGGTCGTCCCTATGGCGCTTGGCACGAGCTTTTTCGCCAGCATCATCCGCGCCGAGGCACGCGGCACGCTTCCAGAACAAAGCCAGCGACTTTACGACGCGATGACGCTTGCGACGCTCCTCGCTGGGCTAACGCTTGCCGTCGCCGCGATCTTCCTCTTTGAGCCTGTCTTCGGCGCGGCGTTTGCTGATGGCCTCTGGCCTACTCTCATTCTCATTCTGGGCCTGCCCTTGTATAGTTGGGGCATTGCCCGGGAAAAGGTGCTTCTGGCGCGGCGTCAATACTGGCTCACACCGGTTATCGCGCTTTGTGGGGCCGCGTTGAACATCGGGCTGAACCTTGCACTCATCCCACATTTTGGCGGTATCGGTGCGGCCTGGGCCACGGTCGCGACCTTTCTCGCCACAGCCCTTGGCGTGGCCATCATTGTCCCAGCCTTGAGGTCCGACGCGAGTGGCATGCTGCGTTCGCTCAATCTCTGGCGCGCCACGCAAAGACTGCACCGCGCCCTTGCATAACCGTCAAAGCCGCCAGAATCCGGCGTAAAGCCAGTTCTGGGGCAGCACGCCCTCTTGCTGCACAGCGTCTGTGTGCCAGATCAGTCGCACGTCAGTGCCTAGAGGGCCGCTTATCGTGACGGGCCCGCTTCCCTCGATAAGGTCACCGTCCGATACGCGCCGGCCGTCGATGATCAAATCAACCGGACTTTCCAGGCGGTATCGCCCTGGGATAGGCAGCGCATGCGCCGCCGTCTCGGACCCAAGCGTCATCTCGAGGCCCGCAAGCCAAATGGTACCGGAGTAATGAATGTAAGATGCCCTCAATACGGCCTGGTCTTCGGGCAAAAGCGCGTGGGGATCATCGGTCATTTCAGACGCGGTCATCGTTTGATGGAGCGCCCAGCGATTGGTTAGGAGAAGTGGCGGCGCGTGTTCTTCGAGGTAGGCGGCCATGACCGGCACGCCCACGCCGTGATAGCCCTCAATGCCCCAGCTCGACATAAAGAAAAGCTCACGCGGGAAGGTTGAGATCATCGCGTTGTGATCAATGTAGTGGACGGGCTCAGGAAACAGGCGGTGGACCTCGGCAATGGTCGCACGCTGCAACGCTGCATGCTCGCCAAGCGATCTCATACCCTGCCAGAACCCACTCACCAGCGATAGGGCGATAGCGCATGCCAAAACCGGGCCACGCCCGACGCGCATGGCCCCGAAAGCGACGATGACCATCAGAGGTGGCACGATAAAGGGAAAGAAATACGCGAATGCATTGCGATACAAAATCACCGATGCAATGAGTGGCAAGGCAAAGGACAAAAATAGGATACCCCGTCGGAGGCTTCCCGCGCACAGCAGTCCGATCACAGCCAGTGTAGTGGGGCCAAGCGATAGAAGCGCCCATAAAAGCGCGGTGTTGGTTCGCGGAAAAAATCCCGATTGCACCAGGGTTTTGCTGGCTGCGGCACCAGCGTTGTCCAAGGCGCTTGCCTCGGGCGGCGCGGGTAGGGACGCGACATGAAGCGCGAAAAGACCTGCCGCAATGGGCAGAGCAATCAGACCGGCCAACACGATCCGTCCTACGACGGCGAGACGATCTGACCGCCAGAGCAGTGCGCCCAGAAAGGCCGGAAGATAAAGCGCCGACTTGATCGTCACCAGAACGGCGAGCGTGCTCAAAATCGCGACTGCGAAGATCTGCCAAAGCGACATGCGCCCGGTCATCACGATCGCGAGCGCCCCCATCAGACAGGCCGCCGCGATTGGGTCGGCGCGAAAGCTGGTGCCATGGGCCAGGGCGAACCCCGACGTCAGGAACGCGAGAACAGCGATATCCGCAGTGCGGCGGTCGCCCAGCTGCGTCGCAATCCGGTGAATGGACCAAGCCGTCCAGGCGAACAGCCCGGTCATGCAAAGCCGGGCCACGAAAATCTGTGTCATTTCGGTGCCCGGTACTTGCGCAAGCCACCCGAAGAGATGAACATGGAACGTCTGCATCGGGGTTTCGAGACTTCCGGCGAGATGCTCATGGATCCGCGAGAGAAAATAAAATTCGTCCCAGTTGACGTTCCGCGTCCAACTCAGGACCACGAGAAGTGAAAATCCCAGCAGAATTGCCCCTCGCACCACCACTGATGAGGTCAGCAGGTCGGATCGGTTGGGCCCTCGCGCTGTGCCCGCCAGCGTCGCCTCAGGAAACATGGGCGCACTCGGCAAAGCGTATTGCGATGGCGAGAGTTTCCGCTTCATTCAGCGCGGGAATTTGAACAATCAGTTTCATGACATCTCGTAGCGATAAGAACCGTTTCCAATGTCTGAACAGTTTTTACGGCAAGAATGCGGCTTGCCTTGGGAATTGTTGCCACTCTTAGATGTTTTCATAGACCGTCGCGCGTTATCGCCTGGCGCGCCGCAATCGCGATCCGCGAAGGGATGAAGGTCATGGCTGGCCATCTAGGTACCGACTATCCGTCGATGAAGTAAACCCGGCTACTAGCGAAACCGACCGTTTTAAGCGAGAGGGTTTCAGCAGTAAGTTTGTGTCAAAGACCTTAGCGCTCAGATTTGAGAAGACGCTAATGGTGCAGTTCTGTTAGACCCGACGTATGCTAATCTGGTGCGAAGAAAAGAAGATTTGAAGCGAGGATTGAACACGCAACGTCGACAGACGCGTGAGCCCCGGTTGCAAGCTCTTTCGCAAAACGAAAAGATCTAGACGGACTTTGGCACAGACAAGGCACTGTTCTACCCCGATGGAGGCTATTGGTCTTGCCCAGAAATGTTGGTCTAGTGTGCCAGCCTCGAAGTTTGCGAACGCGGCGCACGCTCTGATCTCGGTTGGTTAGAGAGCCGCTGATATGGCAAAACCCATATGTTTCTCTCATCGGCGATAACGATTTTTTGCCGAGCTAAAAGAAAGTGGTCATGGAACACGTGTAACGAAGGGCCGCTTTAGATAGTGCATTTCGCAGCGCCATCGATGCGCTGCTGACAGCCCAAAATCTATGCGAACGCGGCGTCGATTTCGACATGCTCACTTTCTCAATCGATGTGCATGGCGAAATGGGGGAGGTTTTCTACGGCAGCCGCCATGTCACCGCCGGACCTCATGGCGAGGGCTTCCAAGGGCTGGGCGATGAGGCGTCGCAGCGCTCGTCTAAGGCGTGGTCATTGAGGTCACCGTCATCCTGCGCCATGGCCTCAAGCCTGTGGATAACATCAGTCTCTGTCTTGAGAATTTCCGTCCGGGTCCCTAACTCTAACAGCAACAGATCGCACTCATTGGGTTTTAGGTTGTTCCCCTCCGGTGCAACATTCCACTTCTGACATTCGATCATCGCGCCCAGTGTGAGCCATACTTATGCCTACATTGTTCGCTATCGCTGTACTTAAGTTGGTTTCAATGGGAGCTGTAGAGATCAATGTCGGACATCCACGTTCCAGGCACAGCCGAACATTCCGGCGGCTTGAAGGTACGGCACAACACTATGTCATCGCTGTCAGCATACCGGTTTCGGGGGTTGTTCTTACTGATCTTCCTGTTTCTGTACCCAACGCTGGCATTCTTCGGTCCACATCAGGAACGTGCGGAATTTTACCCATTCTTCTCATGGAACCTGTTCGCCCACAGCTCGAATTCCAAATCAGATGCTGTACTGCTTATTCACGAGATCGATGGCCGTCGCATTGATCCGCCAAGGACTTTCTATGAGTTGACCGGCGAGTTTGCAGCCGCGCGCAGCCAGGATATCCGTCTTGCAAAAATGCTTGATAACTACGTGTACGCTGTCCTCAGCAACAGCGAAAGCGGTGTGCAACCTATGAAAAGCGTTATCGAGAACAGGTTTCTCGCGGACAAGTCGGATGTTCGTTATGACATCGCTGTCATCACGTATGATCCGATCGAGAGATACAAAATGGGTGTCATCAATGATGTTCGCGTGATTGCCTCCAATCACAAGGTTGCGCCATGACTTCCGTACTTCGAAGATTTCGACAATACGTCGGATGGTCATTCCCGTCTCATGGTGGTTTTCAAAGTATCGCCGATAAAGTTCTACAAGCGGAACGGATAATTATCGTATATTATGCGGCCAGCATATATATTTCTGCGGCTCTCGTTATTGAGATTGGTGCGCTTACCCGTGACACTGCTCAAGGCGCATGGGACTTTCTGTGGCCGCTCGTTTGGGTCGACTACTTTGATGCCAACCTTGTCCTTGAGTTGCTATCGATTTTGACGCTCGTTGGTGCACTCGCGGCTTTGCAATTTCGCAGATACAGATTGGTCCGCCTCGTCTTTGCGCTCCTTTTCTTCCTAACAGCGACATCCGTGAATTCAACTGGCGGAATAAACCATCCATACCACGCCTGGCTGATGACCGGCTTTGTATTTGTGTTGTTACCAGACGGCCGGATCGAAGAGTTCAGCCGTGCGAGCAGGATGTCGTATCTGACCGTATTGTTGACCGCTCAAGCGATGTTTATGCTGACATATACAATGGCAGGGCTCTGGAAAGTTGTTCTTGGGGCCGTGGCTTTCCTGGCCGACATACCCGGGAATTTTTCATCTATGGCGCTTTCCTGGACGATTGCGAACCGGTCGCTTCAGACGGGTACAAGCCCGCTCCTCGCCGACTTCGTGGTTCTCAACCCTCTGGTCGTTTGGCCTGGTTTCTTGGCAGTCATGTATGTGCAAGTCTTCGCGCTTGTCGCTACATTTCGCCCGCGACTTCACGTTTTGTGGGCATATGCATTGATTTCGTTCCACATCGGGACATGGTTAACAATGGAAATCATCTTCATCCAACATGTTCTGCTTTTGACAATTCTCTTCGTCATGTCCCCGTTTGCCCCGAGAAACGAAGAAATGTCTAAATTGATCCGAGATCTACCGTTGGCAAAAGTGCCATTTCTCATAGCCGAACGGATGCGGCAGAAGGTTGCTCTAAAAGCCAGGGTTACGTCATGACGAAATCTCAAGTCGAAATATTTTATGACGGCGACTGTCCATTCTGCAGCAACTACGTTTCTCTCGTGCGCTTGCGCGAAACCTACGACGTAACCTTGATTGACCTTCGCACACGCCCGGACTTGGTCTCGGATTTTTTAGAAGAAGGTATGGACGTTTCGGAGGGAATGATCGTTCGATTTTCCGGGGCAAGTCACTATGGCGCCGACGCGTTGGTCGCTCTCAGTATGGCCGCTTCTGCAAATGGAGTGCTGAACAGGATTTCAGCAATGGTGTTTCGATATCCTAAGGTTGCACGAGCACTCTACCCGATAATGAAGTTCGGCAGGCGGGTGACACTGACACTCTTGGGTCTTTCTCCGAAAATTCAAACCGCCAAGTAACCACAGAAACCGGTAATGCCACCGTATTGTACCCGTCCAGGGAAGGCGCTCAAGCAACACCAAATAAATGTCGAGAGGTCTGAAAGCCTTCGTCAGCCGTCCGCTGATGTCCGAAATCCATTTTCGAAACTCGGCTATATCTTCGCGTTCGCTATCTTTAAAACAGCCTCAGCGGCGTGAAGGGTGCCGCGATGTTTTTTCATCCGTGCTGAGGTTTCTGCCAGATGCGCATTCATCGCGTCATTTTTCAGGAGCTCAATGATCGTGGATTTTAAGCTGGCTTCGGTCCAGGTCGCGCGATCAACGGACAGTCCCACTCCGGTTTCGTTGCATCTTTGAGCGTTGTCGTGTCCATCCCAGCAGTAAGGCATCACCAGGGACGGGACGCCGTAATACAGAGCTTCACAAAAGCTGTTGTTGCCGCCGTGATGAATGAACAGGGCGCATTGCTCAACGACGGAGGGCTGCGGAAACCAACTGCCTAGAATGACATTGTCAGGAACCGCATCATAGCTTTCGAGAAAACCGCCCACATTGACTAGGAAACGCGCTGGTAAGTCGGCGAAAACGTGAATCATTCGGCCAATAAGATCCGTGTCGCTGGCGCCCAATGAGCCAAAACTCATGTAAATGAGGGGGCCTACATCTATGGCAAACTGCGGTGGTTTGAAGTGTCCTTGGTCTCGGACACATCCATCAAGGAAGACAAATTGCTTTTCCGAAAGTGCATCAGCCCGTTCGTAACGCACGGCCTCTGGCGAGAGCAGGAGATTAAGCCAGGGAGACGTTTCCAAGAATGTCCCGGCCGGCAACACATGCAATCCTTTTGCCTTGCGAAAGTCGTTGTAGCGCTGATGTTGCGGGCGGATGTTGGAAAGATAGGATTTTTGAAACCTGTGGCATGCCTCCGTGTCGCGCGCAGACAGCCCTGAAAGATAGGGCGGTACCTTGGGGTCGGGTATCTCTGTTTCGGCGCATGAGACGACACGAACCCACGGGCATCCGGCGTTGGCGATGGCCGGGAACATGATCACATTGTCCAGCACGATCACATCGGGTTTGATCTGGGCCAGAAGGTCTTTCAAACCGTCCTCGACGGTTTCGACCGTGTCGACAATGGCATCCCATGCAGGGGTCACATAAGTATCCAATTGCTCGAACGGCGTCAGGTTGAAATGCGGCAGATGCGTTGTGATGAAATTCTGCCAGTAATCCGCGTTCATCTCGGCGCTGTTGCGTTCCGTATCTGGCAGGTGAAACTCTCTGAAACCGTACTCTGTGAATAATCCGGTAAATCCGGGATGACAGATAAACACGGGGTTTGCCCCCAAAAGGCGGAGCTGCTGCGCGATGCCAACGCAATTGAGCGCCGCGCCAAAACTGGCCTCAGGGAAGAATGCAATCGTTGGACTGTCAGTCATGTTTGCTTGCCACGTTTCATCGGAGGAATGCCCCGGTTTGCCGCCTCAGGTCTCCGCACCTTAGATTTACGCAAATGCAGAACCATTTGATCAGCTGCGAGATCAAACTGTTTGCTTTCCAGGCTATCCAGAATTTCCAGATGCTCGGCAAGGGACTGACGAAGGCGAAAATCCGGTATAGAGTCGTCTTTTTGCGTCGTCCTACGCAAGCGGTGATGCGCCAAAAGGGCGCCTCGAATGAAACGGTTACCGGAGCATTCGGCGATAAAGCTGTGAAACTCGGTATCCGTCGATTGAAATGCGGAAAACGTGATGCGCCCATCCGGCTGTTTGAGTATGTCATCCATCTGGTTGCGCAGCAGACCAGCGCGTTTGAAATCCATAGAAAAGCTTGGCGTCAGGATGGCCTGAGGTTCGAGTGTTAGGCGAAACGCAAGGCTCTCATCCACGGAGGTTGGAGAATCAAGTATCGGTTGAAACGCCCAGGATCTGCCGGGCAATTGACTGACGATGCCTTCGTAAGATAGTATTTTTAAGGCATTTAGTACCGCGCTGCGGGAGACATTGTACCGACGCACCAGGGCACTGGCAGATTGCACCTCGCCGATGCGGCGCTCAGCGCGATCAGACAGGATGCGCTGGGCCAGTGAGTCCTCAAGCCCTTCAAGCTTGCGAAGGGCCTCAGCGTGCTCTTCGCGCGTTTCGATCTCAAGAAAGTAGCCAGCCTCCTCTCGCCACGACAAAATACTATTGTTTTCTAGTATTTTAAAAGCAGATCGAATGGGTGTCCTTGAGACACCACACGCCCTTGAAAAGGCCTGTTCGGGCAAGTGCTCCCCCGCGCGCATGCCACGCTCGAGCGTGATATGGAGAACCTTTTGCGCCAGCAGCAGATGGTTTTGCTTCGTTTTGCGACGCGTTTCCGTCATGGATTACCTTGTTTACCCTTTCAGCCCCGGCGCGCGCGAGGAAAGCACCAAAAAGAACATCGAATACAGATTGACGTATCTTTTTGATCATTAATACTGAATCTCAAGCGGTCAGCAAGAACCGCTTTGAAGAAACAGCGATCGCACGGCCTCTGCCTTGCGAGTGTCCAACAACGAAAACGGAGGATCAGTATGTTCCACACTTCGATTACCGCGCGCGCTTTGGGTGCGGCGGGGCTGGCCTGCTTTGCGACCGCGACTTTGGCCGCAGATCTTGTTGTCTCAAACTGGGATGGCTACATGGCGCCCGACGCGATTGAGGCGTTCAATTCCGCCACGGGCAACAGTGCCGAACTGGTGCTGCACGCAACCAACGAAGAGATCATGGGCAAGCTGATTGCCTCAAAGGGCAAGGGCTATGACGATGTCTTTGTTTCCTCTCCCTTTGCCGAGGTTCTCAACAATCTCGGGCTGGCTGAAACGCTCGATCATTCCAAGCTGCCGAACATGGCCAATCTCTATTCTGAGGCGATGCAGCTCGAACATGATCCCGGCAACACCTTCTCGGCCCCCTATGCATGGGGCACTACGGGGCTTTGCTATCGCTCGGATCTGGTATCGGACACGCCCGACAGCTGGATGGACCTGCTGGAGCCAAGCGACGAGATCACCGGCAAGACCACGATGCTAGCCACAGACCGTTGGCTGCTGGCCGCAGGCCAACTGGCCAAAGGGTATTCCGTCAATGAAACCGACGCGGACAAAATGGGCGAGGTCCGCGATCTGCTGA
>CAKZYL010000392.1 GCA_937884705.1 uncultured Roseovarius sp.
CGCAGGCCACGGTAGCAGCCCAGATCCATCAGGCGCTTGACGTTCATCTGCACTTCTCGGCGCAGGTCGCCCTCGACGGTGAAGTTGGCATCGATGTGTTCGCGCACCTTCAGCAGGTCCGCATCAGACAGCTCATTCACGCGACGGGACTGATCGATGCCAGCCGCCTCACAAATCTCTTTGGCCGATGCATGGCCAATTCCGGTGATATAGGTCAGGGCAATCGGAACCCTTTTATTTGTCGGGATGTTAACGCCGGCGATACGTGCCACGTGTTTTTCCTTTCGTTGCGGTTCCGTAGCTCCAGAACCTTTTTTCACAACGCAAACCCCACGCTTTTGTGTTGGGGCTGCATCTTCATTTGTTTGATTGAATCAAGCGCCGAGAAGGCGGCACTTGAGAATCAGTCTCGGCAGGAGATGGTGCGGTCTATGGCCTTAGCGCAAAGGCGTCAAGCCCTTCTGCCAAAAGCATTAGCAGGGTGCGGATGCTGTCACATTCGGGCTTTGCACAAGGGTGATTTTGCTGCGCTGCCCACTATCGGTCAATTCCTAAAATTTTGTTGCGATGCGGCACACGGTTTTCAACTTATTGGTGAAGTGAATTGATTGGCAAGTCGTAAAACGAGCAGCCATACCTGCGTCACTCGACAAAAGGGTTGCATACCCGACCATCACAAGGATCACCGATGACGTATCACAGACTGGCTGCGCTCACCGCAGCGAGCCTGATCGCGGGCGCACATGCCGCGCAGGCTGAGGGCTTCTATATCAGCGCCAATATTGGATCAACGAACACCGATCACACCTTGACGCGCAGCGCGTTCACCCCGGGCCTGCCGGTGCCGGATGTGGGCGGCGTAGGACGCGCGGAGACGACGGATTTTTCAGGCGGCCTCGCCTTCGGATATGAATACGATATCCCAAGCACCGAGTTTTATCTGGGCGCTGAGGCGTTTTACACATTTGAGGATGGAAATTCGCGCAATATCGTTGGCGTTCTTGTCACCGATGTCAGCCTGGAAAACACCTATGGCGCGCGCGTGATCGGCGGGGTCGACATCACGGATCAATTCTCGCTCTACGGCCATCTGGGCTACACCGAGGTGGATTTCAACGTCACCAATTCCTACACATTTGCGCCGCCTGTCACGCGCGCATCGCGGAGCGAAGGGGCGCTTTCTTTCGGGATCGGCGCGAAATATGACGTGAATGATCGAATTGCGATCTTTAGTGAATACACGAAAATCCCTGATGTCGATTTCGCCGGCATCCCCGAGGTAGCGGGTGGCACTGGACGCATCAATCCAAACTCTCTGGAACTCGACAAGATCTCCTTTGGGGTGCGCCTGTCGTTTTAACGTGTCGGTGTGACGTCACCACGGACAGGTAAAGCGCCCGCGCGCTGAGGGCCACATGGCGCGCGGGTGATCATACCGGTCCTAAGGTGTGATCTGAAACTCTGCACGAAGCCCGCCCAAACGTTCGCTTTCGCCCAGCACGATCGCCCCGCCATGGTTGCGCGCGATATCTGCCGCGATGGCCAGCCCCAGGCCCACACCACTGCCCAAGTTTTGATTTCGCGACTTATCAAGCCGGGAAAAAGGCTTGAGTGCTTCGTCACGTTGATCTTCGGGAATGCCGGGGCCGTCATCTTCCACGCAGATCACGATCGCATCTGGCTGCATCTGGACGGAAACTTCTGCCGTATTGCCATAACGGACAGCATTGTTGATCAAGTTCTCCACCGCACGCCGCACCGCATCGCGGCGCAGCATGACGCCATCCCGACTTGGCCCCTGCCCGTCTATCCTGATGAGCTCCACCGCGTTGCCCGCGCGGGCCGCATCTTGAACGATTTGCGTGACCAGGACGCCTGGATCAACCTTCTCCATCTCGCCTTGCTTGGCGCCGCGCGCAAAATCCAGAAACTCTGTGATCAGGCGCTCCATATCTTCCACGTCGCGCTCCATATCGACGCGCTCATCGGCATCAATCATCGACAGGCCAAGCTTTAGTCGCGTGAGCGGCGTGCGCAGATCATGGCTGACACCAGAGAGCATGAGCGTGCGCTGTTCGATCTGGCGCTCAATCCGGTCACGCATTTCCACGAAGGCCTGCCCGGCTGCCTTGACCTCCACCGCACCGGCGGGCCGATAATCAACCCGACGCCCTTTGCCAAAGGCTTCGGCCGCACGGGCCAGGCGCGTGATGGGGCGCAGCTGATTGCGCAAATACACATATGCGATCATCGTCATGAGCGTGGCAAACACCACCATATTCACCAAAAGCTGGTGCGGATTGGAGGCCGACACACGGCGCCGGTCGAGCGACATCTGCACAGGACCATCATCATAGAGAAAGTACATGCGGACAAAATCATCGTCCGGCAGTTGCACCGACAAGAGGCGCGGCACAAAGCGACGCAGCTCTCGCACCACGATCGGTCCAGTGAAATCATACCACTGCCAACTGTCCTCCTGAGGAACCGCCTCAGGCGCCACGCGTTCCACTTGAATGAGCAGTGTTTGCGCCATTTGGGAGGTCGCCAATTCTTCGGGAGGCAAGCCGCTTTCCAGCATCAGACGCACCTCCCGCGACACCGAGGTGGTCATTTGGCTTGTCACCCCATCAAAATGGCGCTGTACAAAAACCACAGACACGACCAGCAAAACCGAGATGACCGGCAACAGCAGGATCAGGATCGCGCGGCCGTAGAGCGAGCCGGGCATGTAGGATTTGAGCCACTGAAAGTCCATGTCGCAATCTAGGGTGAATGCGGAAAACCCTGCAATGACAAGTTTCCCCCGTCGCGTTATGGAAGAAAGATGACAGAGCAGTTTGACCCAGCCTACGGCGTTGCAGAAGAGCTTAGCCCCGGGTTGCGCAGGATCGTGGCGCCCAACCCGTCCTCGATGACGTTTAAAGGCACAAACACGTATCTTCTGGGCACCCGAGACCTGGCCGTGATCGACCCGGGTCCGGAGCGAGCGGCGCATTTGCAGGCGATCCTCAACGCGGTCGGACAGGATCAGCGCATCACACATATCTTTGTCACCCATTCCCATGTCGATCACTCAACCCTTGCCCGACCGCTGAGCGAGGCAACAGGCGCGCCTGTCTTGGCCTTTGGCCCATCGGGTGCGGGCCGCAGTGAGATTATGACAAAACTGGCCGCAACGGGGCTGTCGGATGCTGGCGAGGGGATCGACACGGCGTTTTTCCCAGACCTGACGTTGGAAGATGGCGCAGTGACCACCGGACCCGATTGGTCGCTCGAGGCAATATGGACGCCCGGCCATCTTGGAAACCATCTCAGCTTTGCCTGGGATGACATTGTTTTCACGGGCGATTTGGTGATGGGTTGGGCCAGTTCTCTGGTCTCTCCACCTGATGGCGACCTGACAGATTTCATGGCTTCGTGCCGCAGGTTGCGCGCGCGCGGTGCGGGTGTTTTTCATGCAGGCCACGGTGCCCCCATAACCGCGCCCATGGATCGCGTGACGTGGCTCATTGATCACCGCCTGTCCCGGGAGGCCGCAATCCTTGAAGCGCTGACCAAAACCCAAGCGTCCACGACGGATCTGGCGCAGTTGATATACACCGATACGCCCGCGTCTCTGATCCCGGCGGCCAAGCGCAACATTCTGGCTCATCTCATTGACCTTTATAATAAAAAGATGGTTTTTCCCGTTGGCGACTTGACCGAAACAGCGACGTTTGAACGCGCATAACGCTGCCAGCGAATTTCGCGACAAACCCACTTTACGCGGCTTGGTGCTCTTGCTATATGCGCGTTCGTGTTCCGGCGTAGCTCAGCGGTAGAGCAGTTGACTGTTAATCAATTGGTCGTAGGTTCGATCCCTACCGCCGGAGCCAATAAAAACAAGGGCTCAGGGGAATTCCCGAGGCCCTTTTTTATTCTTAGCTAACAAATAGCTACGTTTTGGTTACGTAAGTTTGCGCGTGTTGCGCGGAGGCGCTGTACTTCCTCCACGCGTAGCGCAGTCATTCCGGTTTTAGGGTGTAATCCATATCTATCGCTTCTGGCCCAACGGCTGGGCCAATCAATTGACGCATCTGATCTCGAAACCTTTCAACCAACGGTCGCTTCAACATCCAGCGGTGAAAATCCCCCGGTGAGGTGTTGTGATGCAGGACTGATTTGTATCCACCCGGCGCCTCAATGTCGTAGCGCACCGGAAATTGCAGCCATGTACCCTGCATCTCTTCCGAGAGCATCCAGTTCAGATAGAGTTTTGCGGCGGCTTTGTTTTTGGCTTGGGTCGGGATAGCGCCTGTTTGGAACCAGGTTAAAAAGTAATCCTCCTCAGGCAAAAGCAGTTCTGTGTTTAAACCGGGGAAGTTTTCGAAGGCCCAAAAGGTGGTAAAGCTCGCAGCATACCAGCCGTTGTTGATGGCGTGATAGGGCATGGCTGTGCCGCGCACCCAAACGGGCTCTTGCGCAACAAGTTGTTCCAGATAGTCCCAGCCATAGGCCTCCTTCAACATCCAGAACTGATAAAGGACAGCGTCGTCATCATGAGGATACGTCAGGATGATGTCGCCCTTGAGCGCGGGGGCCAGATAGTCCATCGCGTCACGCGGTGGGTTGTCGGGATCCACCATGTCGAGGTTGACGTAGTTGGTGAATGTGACCCCGTAGAGGCCCGTCCAATACCCGTTCGGGTCGCGATGGTCCGGAAACACCTTATCCCAATTGGCGGGCTTATAAGGTTCTAGAAGGCCGCGTTCCATATAGTAGTTAAAATCATGCAATGTCTGAAACTGAATGACGTCTGGGACGTTTTCCTCACCACCGGCAGATCGCGCGTTGTCGTAGCGTGGTGCGTGATTTTTGCTGACATCTACGCTGTGCGTGACATTCAGGTCCGGAAACCGCGCCTTAAACTGGTCCAGATAGTAATCGATCTGCGTCGGCTCATCGCCACCAGCGCGCAAAACAAACTCCCCGCCTTCTGCGAGCGCTGCCTCATAAAGTTCGTCAAGGCTACGCGTTTCTATTTCGACCGCCATTGCGGATGTTGCCAGAATAGCGGACGCGACAGCGCCCATAACAAGTCTTTTTCTCATAAGGGAGATCTCCTTTGATTGATTGACGTGAGGTTGAACGATCGGGATCCGGAGGTGCACTCAGGCTGAGAAAACATCCCACCCTTTGATCACCGCAGGCCGCGCACTGAAGCTTTCGATGTAGGCCATGGCCCTGGGCATTTGATCCAACCCAGTTTCCGCGTCTGCCTTGTAGAAGCGTGGGATTGTCTGAAGCCACGGACCGATCGCGATGTCGGCAATCGAGTAATCCCCTGCAATCCAAGTCCGTCCATCCAGACGCTGGTCAATCACGCAAAGAATGCGTTTCACCTCATCCAAATATCGTTGCTTTGGAAGAGGGTCCTGGACGTCTTTTCCGCCAAAGGCATAGAAGAACCCGAACTGACCGAACATCGGGCCCACGCTGCCGATTTGAAACATGAGCCACTGCATGATCTCATAGCGCTCACGAGCGTTTCTGCCGAAAAGCCGCCCCGCTTTGTCGCCGAGATACATGAGGATGGCCGCACTCTCGAATATGCCAATTGGGCGACCATCTGGTCCCTCAGTGTCAATGATGGCGGGGATTTTGTTGTTTGGACTGAGGGACAGAAACTCGTTGCTTTTGACGTTTTCGTCGCTCAATGGGACGCGGTGCGCCTCGTAAGCGATGCCAAGTTCTTCGAGGGCAATCGGGATCTTGACCCCATTGGGCGTCCCAAAGGCATAGAGCTGCAAACGGTCAGGATGTACCGGCGGCCATTTGCGCGTGATCGGAAAATCACGCAAGTCCGCTATTGATTGCGATGACGTGTTTTCAGGTACCACGGTGCCTCCTTCTCGACGTTGAATGAGAGGATGGCAGGATTTACGCGCGTGAAAATTCGCAATCTATGCAAGCACGTATTGCATGAAAGCACAGGTTGAGTTGTGCGAATTGCTGCTAAGCGCAACGCTTGGTGACATTAAGGCATTCCGAAAAGCTCATCCGTTACATGCTTGGCTGCGAATTCAAAGAATGCATGTACCCTTGCGCTGCGCCGCACATCAGGATGGGCCAGGAGCCATAGATCCCAGATCACAGACTTATCGGGCTTGTCCAACCGCATGAGCTCGTCCGACTGCTCACCCAAGTAACTTGGCAGCACAGCGATCCCGAGCCCGGATTTCACAGCATCAAGGACCCCCATAACCGTGCTCACCACGGTAACGCGGGCATCTTTGTGCTTTTTCATCACGGTGATTTTGCTCATCGGGGATTGGTCCAGATCGTCGTCAAGCATGATCCACCGCAGCTCCTGGTCAGCCAGGTTCTGCGCCTTGTCCCAGTAACCTTGCTCCACATAAGTCGCGCAATGTATCATGGCGACCTTTCGGCCCACCCAGTGCTGTGGCGGGTTGAGTGTTGGGCGCAACGCGATGTCGGCGTCGCGTCTTGTAAGGTCCAAAGACCGGGCATCTGATAGAAGACGTAGATCCACATCGGGATGCGCTTTTTGAAATCTGGAAAACACGGGCGTCAAGCGATGGAGCAAACTGTCCGTTGTTGTCACCGTCAACTGCCCTTCAAGCCGCTGGTCTTTACCGCCAAGCTCCATCTCAATCTGATTGAGCCCTTTGCACAAAAGGATCGCGCGAGAATAAAACAATTCCCCAGCCGGCGTCATGACATAGCCGTGGGTATGGCGTTCAAAAAGCCGGACGCCGAGCCGCTCTTCGACGCCCTCTATGCGCCGGTAGACCGTGGAATGGTTCACATCCAGCATACGGGCCGCACCGGAAAGACTGCCTGCTTCGCAGACAGACAACACGAAGGGCATATCGCTCCAATCGACCTTCTGCGCGTGCCGCGCTCTGATACCAGACTGTGCTTTCATGCAAATCCCTTTTGCATAGATCGGCAATTTCTTTTGCATTGAGTAACAGGCATAGAGGAGGCAAGCAACAGCACGGAGCAGATCATGGCCTCGACACTCAGCCTGCCACGACGGATCGGACCCAAGCCTGAAACCCAAGGGCGATTGCCGCATTCACAGCTCACCCAGCATGGACCAGATGACATCATCGACAAGCTCCATGCGTGGTGTTTTTCGCTGCCAAACATCAACAACGAAGACAGCGGCATTTCGGTGCCGGGATCGCGCGCGATGATCGTGCAGGATGGCGTTGACGCCAATCCACAGGCTTTCATGATTGGCCGAGAATTTGCGCATATTCATCCAAAGCCGGACAATGGCAGCATGCATCTCGTCTTACCCGTAGAGGACATAGGCGTCGTCAAAGACATGGGCTGGGGCGAGGATCACTACTTGGTCACGCAGGGCCAATGGCCACCCGGACTGATGATGGTGTTCTCACCGCGCGATGACGACGAACTGAATGTCGTCAAACAAATCGTGGCGCGATCCTATGAGTTCGCAACAGGCAAGAGTTTCGATCGCTGACGCACTCGATGGATTGCCAGAAGCCGCGCTTCCATCTTTCCTCGCGGGATGGTGTGTCACCCGACATTATGCCGGGCATATGCGTGTTCAAACCTCTGAAAGAAAACTATTTCACCTCTAGATTCCGAGAAACGGCACTCAAGTGGCAAAGGCAGCCTCTTTAACGTGTTGCTTCCGAGATCGGCGTCTAGGTCATGGAACGGAGATGTATTTTATCTTTCGAAAGATCACTTATTCGTAAGCGCCTCATTTGGCAAAACCCAAAATCGCGCGGCTTTGCAGCGTCGAAACACGGGTAACTTGACCGGACTAAGATGCAATGGCCAGGTTCTGATCGCTCCTCAACGACATGCCGATCGCGCGTCCTGTGTCCAGCATGCGGTTGGCAAAACCCCACTCGTTGTCATACCAGCTGACCACTCTCACCAGGCCGTCCTTGGTCACCGTTGTCTGCGCCGCCGCGAAACACGATGAATGCGGGTTGTGGTTGAAATCGATCGAGACCGTCGGGTCTTCTTCATAGGCAAGAATGCCCGCAAGGTGCGTTTCAGAGGCCTCTTTGACCGCGGCGTTGATCTCTTCCTTGGAGACGGCTCGCGCAGGCACGAATGCAAGGTCGACCAGGGAAACATTCGGTGTGGGCACGCGGATCGCGGACCCCTCAAGTTTGCCTTCAAGCTGCGGCAGGACCAGCGAGATGGCGCGTGCGGCACCTGTGGACGTTGGGACCATTGAGAGGGATGCGGCCCGCGCCCGATAGAGATCACGATGCGGGCTGTCGTGGCTGGGTTGATCACCTGTGAAGGCGTGGACCGTTGTCATGTAGCCGGTTCTGATCCCGAAGGCGCCGTCCAAGACCATGGCCACCGGGGCCAGGCAGTTCGTGGTGCAGGATGCGTTGGAGACAATTCTGTCAGATCCGAGCAGATCTTCGTGGTTCACGCCGTAAACAATCGTGCGATCTGCACCTGCCCCAGGTGCGGAGATCAACACGCGTTTGGACCCATTCTGCAGGTGGCGTGCCGCGTCTTTGCGCGACGTAAAGATGCCCGTGCATTCAAAGGCAATGTCGACATCGCGCCACGGCAAGGTCTCTGGGTTGCGTTCCGCGGTGATACGAATGCAATGTTTCCCAATCTCTAATGTGTCACCTTCCAGTTTAACTGGTGCACCCAAACGCCCATGTATGCTGTCATACTTGAGCAAATGAACCAGCGTCTCCGGTGAGGCCAGATCATTTATGGCCACCACTTCGAGGTCTGAATTTTGTGATTCAATGAGCGCGCGCAGGACGCAGCGCCCGATACGACCGAAGCCATTAATTGCGATTTTCACTGTCATGTCTGGTTTCCCGCTGGTGTTCTTATATTTTTGTTAGCGCTAACACATTGCTTTGCTTTTGTCACCCGTCTTCTGGAGCTTCCATGGTGAGGCAGGTTGATTTACGTCGTTTCGCCGATCCGCAAGGTCGCACCAAGATCGCTTTTCAATCCGGCATCAGCACTCGACGTCCGCAAAATCCAACTCGCGGCATCAGCTCCGATTTTGTACCGTGGGGTGACGGTTGACGTGATCCTTTTGGGCAGCGCCGAGAGAAATCCAAGTCCATTGAAACCGGCAAGTGCCACTTCCTTCGGTACGTCTATTCCATTGGCCAGACAGTGCATCAACCCACCTGCGGCAAGGTCATCATTCGCATAGTAGATGGCATCGGGTGGATTGGGCTCATCGAGCAAAGCCGACGTCATCTTGCGCCCTGCTTCCATCGAGGACGCTTGCGTGTCGTTCTCGCGCGCAACAACCTCAGCGCCTAGGGAGGTGACAAGCTTTGAAAAGGCATCAAAACGTTTTGTGGCGCGCAGATCGAGCCCGCCTTGGCTGCCGACAAGACCGAAGCGCCGGTAGCCTCGCTCTATCAAATGACGTGCCATATCTTCCCCCGCTTGAGCATGCGAAAACCCAAAACAAGCCGAGATTGGATCACCGTCCACATCCATGATTTCCGCAACCCGAACGCCCGTCTGTGCAATGATCTTTCGCAACGAAGGTGTGTGTTCCAATCCGGGTAGAATCAGCCCGCGCGGTCGCCAGGACAGCAGATCGAAAACCACATCCTCTTCGGTTTCGAGCGAATATTCGGTGACTCCAAAAACAGGCCTCAGCCCGCTTTCAACAAGCGTATCGTTGATGCCAGACAGCACTTCGTTGAAGACGCGGTTTTGCATCGTTGGGATGACGACACCCACGATCGGGTTGTCATACGTTGCGTTTCCACCTGCCAGCCTGTTATGCACGTATCCCATTTCTCGGGCGGCTTTAACCACTTCATTTTTTACATCTTTTGAGATGTATCCGGTGCCCCGCATCACGCGCGACACTGTCATTTGGCTGACCCCCGCCACCCGAGCAACATCATGCATTGTCGGCTGCGCTTTCTGGGGAGTTTGGGATCTTCGTCTTGCCATTTTGCCCTTGGGTTTCGATTCTTTTCTTGACGCATGTTTACGTAAACATCTACGCTCATGACAATGTGTTTACGTAAACATGCGCAGCGCAGGATCAAGGAAAACTAAGATTGGCGGCCATACCGCCAGGGAGGAAAAATGAAGAAATTTCTTTTGAGCTCAGCACTCGCAGTGGCGTCTGCAGGAATGGCATTCGCTGATACATACCGTCCGGAATGCTTCGCACCCGCCCCGGATACGTCGACGATTTCCTACGATGCAAAAGAAGGCCCATACAAGCTGGCATTCGTGAACGGCTTTGCGGGCAATGATTGGCGTATTCAGGCGATTCAATCTGCCAAGGCTTGGGCCGCACGCCCGGAAAATGTTGACAAGATCGACGAATTTACCGTGGTCTCGGTTGGCAATGACAGCGCGGCACAGATCGCCGCCATCGACAATTTCATCGCGGCCGGTTTCGACGCGGTGACATTCATTGCGGTGAACCCGACAGCCTTTGAACCGGTCATTCGCCGCGCCGAACGGGCGGGTACGATCCTGGTGCCGTTTGACAACGTGCTGGACACCGACAAGGTCGTGCAGGTCAACGAAAGCCAATTGGCGCTTGGCACGCTGAAAGCACAGACCGTAATGGATATTCTGGGCGGTGAGGCTGAGAAAATCCTGATGGTCAATGGTTTGCCGGGCAACGCCACCGACAGGGACCGTCGTCTGGGAATGATGAGCGTTCTGGAAAACGTCGACGGCCTTGAGATCGTAGAAGTTGTCGGCAACTGGGATACGGGTACCAGCCAGAAAGTCGTGGCGGACGCTTTGGCCGCCCATGGTGAATTTGACGCCGTGGTATCCCAGCACGGCTCGGCGGGATCCATCAACGCGATGCAAGCTGCGGGTCATCCGATCGTGCCCATGGGCGTCGATGGTGAAAACGGTGTGCGCATGCTGATGAGCGAGCTCGGCATCCCAGGCGTTTCTGCAAGCCAGGCCCCCGCCATGTCGGCCATCGCTTTGGAAGCCGCCGTTGCACTTCTAGAAGGCAATGAACTGCCGCAGACCATCTTCCTGCCAATTCCGCAGGTGACATCTGATGCGCTAGAGGCCGGGGCAAACTACTTCCCCGATCTGCCCAAATCCTTCAACACCGGTACGGGCTATGCAGAGTGCTTTGCTCCTTTCACTCCCGAGGAGCTTTTGGGCCAGTCGCCAGACAATACCTGAGCGCAGCCACATCGGAGCGGCGGCACAAGACACGTGTCGCCGCTTGAGTTAGAAGTATCTGACATGTTCGACAGCACGACACCTCTGCTTGAGATGCAGGATATCTCCATGCACTTCGGGGCGACAAAGGCGCTTGATGGCGTCGATTTCGTCTGCAAAGCAGGAGAGGTGCATGCCGTTCTCGGGGAGAATGGCGCGGGCAAATCCACGCTTATGAAGCTGATTGCCGGAGTGATCCAGCCGACCCAAGGAAGGCTGCGCGTGGATGGTAAAGAGGCTTCTTTGAACTCGCCGAAGACGGCCCTGAAGCACGGTCTTGTTTGTATGTTTCAAGAGCTGTCCCTTGTGCCTGATTTGACAGTGCGGGAGAACCTGTTGCTGGGTGCGCCTGGCGCGGGTCTCGGCTGGCTCAAAGGGCGTGGGCTCGATACAGCGCAGTCCGTACTAGACCGTATTGACGGGGCCGACATCAAGATGTCCCAAAGGGTCGCTGATCTGACCCTCCCACAGCGCCAACAGGTAGAGATCGCCAAGGCGATCATGAAGAAACCGCGCCTTCTGATCTTGGATGAAGCAACGTCGGCATTGAGCGCGTCGGTGGTGGAAAAGGTTTTCGATCTGGTGCGCGAGGAACGCGATGCTGGCACGGCCGTTCTTTTCATTTCGCACCGCTTCCATGAGATTGAAGCTTTGGCGGATCGGATATCGGTTTTTCGCAACGGCCAATGCGTCGCGACTTTCGCCAAAGGTGCCCATGACTATGGCGAAATCATCGACATGATGGTTGGTCAAAAGATCGAGGAACTGTTCCCGGAAAAATCGCCACACCGCAATGAGGCGGAGGTTGTGCTGGATGTGCGCAACTTTTCCTGGGAAGGCCAGGTGCGTGACGTCAGCGTCACCGTGCGCCAAGGCGAGATCGTCGGCCTTGGCGGTCTCGATGGCCAAGGCCAGGGCGCATTTTTGATGGGGCTCTTTGGCCTGCTGCGCAAAGCCGACGGAACCACTGCGATTTCCGGCCAGCCAGGTGAGATCAAAAGCCCCAAAGCCGCCAAGCATCAGGACGTGGCCTTGGCCTACATTCCGGAAGATCGGAAGACAGAAGGCCTGATCCTCGATCAAAGCATCGAAGAAAACCTGGAACTCGCAGCCCTAGGTCGGTCCGATCTGAATGCTGGCGACGCGGGTCTCTATGCTGGCACGCTCGATCAACTGGCGCTCAAGCATGGCGGGCTCCATTTGCCGGTATCTTCGCTGTCCGGGGGCAACCAACAGAAGGTGGTGCTGGCCAAATGGCTCGCGCTCAAGCCCCGCTGTTTGCTTCTGGCCGACCCGACCCGTGGCATCGATGTTAAGACCAAAACTGAGATTTACGCGATTCTACGACAACTCGCAGATCAGGGCACTGCGATCTTGCTGCTCAGCACAGATTACGAAGAACTGATCCAGCTCTGCGATGAAACGCATGTGTTCTTCAACGGCGAGATCGTGGCATCACTTAGCGGAGACGATCTCACGCCCCAAAACATCATCGCAGCAACCCTGAATGTGTCCTCAGAGGGGCGCGTCAATGGTGCGACCGAGGGGCAAGTCGCACATGCTTGACTACATGCGCTCCAACCGGCGCGAAGTGATCGCTGGCGTCGTGTTGATTGTGCTGCTTGCAACCTACATCGGCACCCATCCGAGGGGCGCCTCTACCTATGTGATGACGATCTGGGCCAATCAATGCCTGATCCTTGGCCTTGCAGCCTGCGCGCAATTTTTCGCGGTGGTTGTGCGCGGAATTGATCTATCGGTGGGTGCGGTGATGGCGCTGACCAATTGCATTGGGTCTTACCTGCTCGACGGCTCTGCGTTTGGTATGGCCTTCGGGATGGTAGCAGTGGTCGCAGCCGGGGCTCTGTGCGGGCTACTCAATGGCTTGATCATTGTCTTTGGCCGCATTCAACCCATTGTTGTTACGTTGGCGACCGCCTCCATTTTCATAGGTCTGGCGTTGCTTTTGAGGCCGACACCCGGCGGTGCGGTCAACTACGATCTCGCGGATGGGGCGACGCTTGATGTATTGGGCATTCCAACCGCTTTGATCATCACCGGGCTGGTCGTGTTTGCCTTTTGGCTGCCGTTCCGGCGCACGGGATTGGGTCTCGGCCTCTATGCGTTGGGCTCATCTGAGCAAGCTGCCTTTCAGTCTGGCATAGACACGCGATTTATCCGGTTGGCCGCGTTCACTCTCGCCGGTCTCTTCGGTGGACTGGCCGGGCTTTTCTACAGTTTTGTCACCACAACCGGAGACGCCGGCATTGCGGCAGGTTTCACACTCAACTCCATCGCGGCCGTGGTCCTTGGCGGCGTGCTTTTGCGAGGCGGTGTCGGCACGCTTGTGGGCGCATTGGCGGGCGCGTTTATCCTCAAGACCATAGCGTCTTTGATGTTTTTCTCGGGCATCCCGTCCCTGGCGCAACCGCTTTTCGAAGGCTTGATCCTGGCGATTGCCATTGCCATTGGCGGGGCTGATGTGCTGCGCGCTCGAAACAAGTTGGAGGTCTTTGCCTGATGCTCGGCCGGATTTCTTTCGATGCTTGGATGCCCTTTATCGGTGTGATCGTTCTGATCGTGGCAGGCAGCTTTTTCTTTCCGCAAATACTAAGCGCTGAATATCTCACCCAGCAGCTTCAGATCGCCGCGTTCCTTGGCCTCCTGGCAACCGGCGCAACCATCGTCATTTTGCTGGGGCACATTGACCTTTCGGTGCCCTGGGTGCTGACAGGTGCTGCGATCTTATCCACAGCTCTGGTCGGTTCGGGCAACCCCATCCTGAGCGTCCTTGCGGTGCCAGCGGCTCTTCTCTTTGGGGCACTCATCGGTGTGGTGAACGGCATCGGTGTGGCGATCTTGCGTATCCCCTCCATGGTCTGGACCTTGGCCGTCAACTCCATGCTGCTGGGCGTCGCTGTTCTCAACACAGGCGGGTTCAACCCCAAGGGAGAATCGAGCCAGCTGATGGTCACAATGGCCTCAGGCGACCTGTTGGGGCTGCCTGTCAGTTTCCTCATTTGGATCACGATATCCCTGGCGCTGACCTACTTTCTGATCCGCACCCCGTTCGGCCGCTATCTGCGCTCGATTGGCTTCAATGAAAAGGCAACGTTCCTGTCTGGCGTGTCGACCCCGTCGGTTGTCTTCGCCGCGTTCAGCATCGCGGGCATGTGCTCGGCTCTGGGCGGTGTCATGCTCGCCGGTTACGCCAACCAAGCCTATCAAAGCATGGGCGACCCTTTCCTGCTGCCCACCATTGCTGCGGTTGTCATCGGTGGCACGTCGATCCTCGGCGGGCGCGGTGGGCTTTTTGGCACGATCGGTGGCGCGCTCTTTATCACGTTGCTCACGTCAATCCTGTCGGTGATGCAAATTGGCGATGCCTGGCGCAACATCATCTTTGGTGTGATCATCCTCGTCATGCTGCTCTTCCAGACCTTGCGCAAAGGAGCCGCGCCATGACGATGCCAGGTTTCGTGACAGTTGATCCGCATTTTGAAGATTTCATCGATTTGTCTCGCCCGCCAGAACTGATCGCGGAGGGTTTCACCTGGACGGAAGGCCCTGTCTGGCTCGACGGACGGCTTTTCTTCAATGATATCCCGAACAAGAAAATGCTGTCTTGGAACGAAGACACGGGCCTGCAAGTGGCTTTGGAAAACAGTGAGTTTGCCAATGGAAACACGCTCGATCTGAGCGGACGCATGGTATCGTGCGAACACGGTGGACGGCGTGTTGTGCGGCGCAATGATCCGCTGGATGCCACAGCCATTGAGGTGATTGCAGATCATTTCGAGGGCAAACGGCTCAACTCTCCCAACGATGTCGTCGTGCGCTCTGATGGCTCGGTCTGGTTCACCGATCCGCCCTACGGCATCAATTCCGATATCGAAGGGTATCCCGCCGACAGCGAAATTGGCGGCCACTACGTGTTCTGCGCGATGCCCGATGGCAGCCTTCATGCCGCAGCCACGGATTTCGACAAGCCCAACGGCCTGGCATTTTCGCCAGATGAGACACGTCTCTATGTGGCGGATTCGGGCGCGATCAAAGGCGCGAGTTTCCCCGGCATCAATTACAACCTCCCTCACCACATTCGCGTATTCGACGTTGAGGGAACGACACTGTCAAACGATCGTGTCTTTGCCGTCATAGCGCCGGGCGTGCCCGACGGGTTTCGTATCGATCACGAGGGATACATCTGGACATCCGCGCTTGACGGCATTCACTGTCTGTCGCCTGATGGCATGCTTATCGGCAAGATCCTGTTGCCTCAGCAAACATCGAACCTGTGCTTCGGGGGCTCAAATGGAGAGACAATGTTCATAACCTCGTCAGACAAGGTTTATCGCATCAAGAGTAATCGTCAGGACGCATCCCACGTTTTGCGCACGGGCAGGAGAGCCGATTGATGACCTTCAAAACTGCAATTTTTGGACTTGGATCGATGGGGTTTGGTATGGCGCGATCATGCGTTGCGTCAGGCCTCGTGACCTATGGGTTTGATGTGGATGCCGACAGTTTGGCGCGGTTTTCCTCGGAAGGGGGACAGGTCGGCGACGTGGCCGATATTGCGCCTGACTTGGATGCCGCCGTCGTCGTTGTTCTCAATGCCGCGCAAGTGGAGGATGTGCTCTTTGGCAGCAAGGGCGTTGTGGCCGGGCTGCGCAAAGGTGCGGTGGTCATGGCCTGCGCCACGGTGCCGCCAGACTTTGCCAGGGACATGGAAGAACGCTGCGCCGCCCACGGCGTGCACTATCTGGATGCGCCCATTTCCGGTGGCTCTGTCAAAGCAGGGCTCGGTCAGCTGGGCGTCATGGCCTCGGGCAGTGCAGAGGCGTTTGCCGCAGCCAGACCAGTGCTGGATGCCACCGCTGAGACGGTCTTTCACCTGGGCGATGCGGCCGGGGCCGGATCTGCGATGAAGGCCGTCAATCAGCTTCTGGCGGGTGTGCACATCGCGACCATGGCCGAAGCGCTCACCTTTGGCATGACCCAGGGCATCGATCCCGACAAATTCGTCGACGTGATCACCAAATGCGCGGGCAATTCCTGGATGCTGGAGAACCGCGCGCCCCATGTGGTGGCCGGCGATTACACGCCCCATAGCCAGGTCAACATCTGGCCTAAGGATCTCGGCATCGTGCTGCAGGCAGCTGAGGCTTCAGGATTTGAGGCCCCCATCACCAAAACCGCGCTCGCGCGATACAAGCAGGCGGTCGATATGGGGTTGGGCCGTGAAGATGACGCCGCCGTTGCCAAAGTGTACGCCCAAGAGGCTGGCCTCACCCTGCCGGATCCCAAACCATGAAACTGGGCTGCATCGGCGATGATTTCACCGGATCGAGCGATCTGGCCAATACGCTGGCCAAACAGGGCATGCGCACGGTGCAATACACCGGCGTGCCTGCAGGCGACGCCGCTCAGGATGTTGAGGCAGGCGTGATCGCGCTCAAATCCCGCTCCATCGCGCCCGATGCTGCTGTCGCGCAGTCTTTGGCCGCGCTCTCCTGGCTGAAAGCTCAGGGCTGCACACAGTTTTTCTTCAAATACTGCTCCACGTTTGATTCGACCCCCGACGGCAATATTGGCCCTGTCGCAGACGCCCTTGCAGATGCGCTTGAGGCCGATCGCGTGATCGTCTGCCCTGCTTTTCCTGGCACGGGGCGGTCTGTCTATCAGGGGCATTTGTTCGTAAGTGACACGCTGCTGAGCGAAAGCGGCATGGAAAATCACCCGCTCACCCCCATGACCGATCCCGATCTGCGCCGCTGGCTTGCCCTGCAGACAAAACATGCCGTCGGGCATGTATCTGCGCAGACCGTGTTTCAGGGGGCGGACGCGATCGCATCCGCCCTCTCTGGCGAGAAAACCCGAGGCAAGCGCCACATCATTGTGGATGCTATCCGCGACGAAGATCTCATGGAAATCGGCAGTGCAGCGGTGGATCTCAAACTTATCACAGGCGGCTCCGGCGTGGCACTTGGCCTGCCCGCGAATTTCGGCTGCACGCCCGGCGCACCCGACTGGCACGGCCAGAGCGGACAGGCTTTGGCACTGTCCGGCTCCTGCTCCAACGCCACCCGCGCGCAAGTCGCCTACCACGCGGCCCATCACCCTGCAAAAGAGATCTCAGCCGCTGATATTATCCAAGGTCACGTCACGCCGGGCGACACGCTCACTTGGGCCATGAATGCAGACGGGCTGCCCTTGGTCTATACGTCAGCTGACCCCGCCACCGTGGCGGCCGTTCAAGACCGGTTCGGTCGTGAGATTGCCGCGAATGCCATCGAGAGCTTCTTTGCCGACCTCGCCCGCGCCGCGGTCGCGGCAGGCATCACGCGCATGATCACAGCGGGCGGCGAAACCTCTGGTGCCGTGATCGAGGCGCTCGATATGGCTGAACTGACCATTGGGCCAGAAATTGACCCCGGCGTGCCCGCTCTGCGCGCCGGGCCCTCTCTGGTGGTCGCGCTCAAGTCCGGCAACTTTGGGGCCGAGGACTTCTTTGAAAAAGCCGACGGTGTTCTTGGCGCATGAGCGAAAAGACCCTTCGCTTACAAATCTGCACGTTGGCCGCCTCTCTATGATCGCGGCCTGACCCATGGCAGCATCGGCAATCTATCCGCCCGCACCGAAGAGGGTGGGTTGCTGGTCTCTCCCACGGGCACCCGTTTTGACCACCTGGCCCCTGCCCGCCTGCTCCTCTCTGAATGGCCGTTCTGCCGAGACCAAACCCCTGAACGGACACCCAGGGGCAAAACGAGCCCTCAGACGCCACGGGCCGAAAGACAGATGTCTACAGTCGAGCTGCTTGCGCAACTCTTAAAGATCACACCGCTCACAGCCACCATTTCGAGAACACGGATCAACTGCGGGCGCAGGTACGATGGTTGGGTTTCATATGGCGGGCAAATTGGTCTTGGCCTAAGGTCTTATCTGACATTTCATTCAGACCAATTGAGGCGCGAAGTGAAACGCAAGGCCGGTGCGATACTATCCTCTATTCGGATTGACCGGTCGGGCAATCAGAAGATTGGGGTGCAGCTTTACATGGCCCTGAGGGATCTGATCCTTTCGGGTGGGCTTGCCGATGCAGATCGCCTGCCTGCCAGTCGCACACTGGCCACCGAGCTGGCGATATCGCGGACCACAGTGATCGACGCGCTTGATCGGCTTGTCTCCGAAGGGTTGTTGGAGTCGCGGGTAGGAGCCGGAACGTTCGTCAGCCACGCTGTTCGTGCAAAGACCCAGACCCAGGACCTGAGTGTAGAGCCGGCAGCGCCCTGCGACGTGCGCCTTTCCGCTATGGCCGAAGATGCAGCCGCCCGGTTCGCCCGTCGCGACCGCCTTCCCTTCCAGTCCTCCGCATTTGTAACGGCACTTCCGGCGGTCGACAAATTTCCGATGGCGCAATGGGCCCGCCTCTCTGCCCGACACTGGCGCACAGATAGAGACGCGTTGATGGGCTACGGCGATCCCTTTGGGCTTCCAGCCCTCAGATCAGCGATATCGGCGCATTTGCAGACAAGTCGGGGCATTTATTGTGACCCCGATCAAATCTTTATCGTTGGAGGGGCGCAACACGCTTTTTCGCTGATATCCCGTCTTCTGCTGAACCAGGGCGACAAAGTCTGGTTCGAAAATCCAGGCGCTATTGGTGCACGCAACGCCTTTACAGCAGCCGGAGCCGACCTTGTGCCGATCAACGTTGATATGGATGGCATGGTCGTGGCCGATGGCGTCGCGAAGGCACCGGATTTTCGATTGGCGTTTGTGACACCGTCGCATCAACAGCCGTTGGGCCGGGTTATGAGCCTGCCCCGTCGGCTGGAGCTTTTGCAGGCCGTGAGCGGCGCTAATGCCTACGTCGTTGAAGACGACTATGACGGTGATTTCTACTTTGGAAACCAGCCTCTGCCCACGCTGAAGAGCATCGACACCCAGCACCGTGTGATCTACGTTGGCACGTTTTCGAAAACGCTCTTCCCGTCTTTGCGACTTGGCTTCCTTTTGGCACCGCCCGCCCTGGTCGATCCGCTCAGGACACTTGCAACGTCCTTTCTGAGCGGTACGCCGACGTGGCCTCAAGCGGTCGTCGCAGACTTCATCAATGAGGGGTTTTTTGCGACCCATATCCGGACCATGCGCGCGCTTTACCGTGAGCGTCACGATGTACTGCACAGGCGCGCTGACATCATCAGCCCGTATCTTGATGTGCAACGCGCCTCCGCCGGATTTCACACCGTTGGCTTTGTGAAGAAGCCATTTGATGTGAGGCGTTTCGTTGCCCGCGCGGGTGCTGCAGGTGTCGTTCTCTCGGACATAGAAAAATACTGCATCACGCCCGTCAGAACCCGCGGCGTGGTCCTTGGATACGGAAGTTGCGACGCGCAGCAAATTGGCGCCGCGATGACGACGTTGGCCCAGATTGCTGAAAATTGCCGACAAGAAATTGGTTTGGAAAAATATTGAGAATGGATATGCCTTGCAGTCCAATCCAAACCTATCGTTTTCTGACAAACCATCTGATTTAATGAATGGATTACCATAAGGGAGAATCGAAATGCGCCTAAAAACTGCCCTCTCTGGTCTGTTGGCCGCCACCGTTCTGAGTGTGGGGTCAGCCGCCTTTGCTGATACAACACTGCGACTTTTGACCTGGGGCTCATATGCCCCTGATGAACTGATCGAAAAATTCGAAGCCAAATACCCAGACATCACCGTCGAGGTGACATTTTCGAACAACGAGGAAATGATCGCCAAGCTTCGGGCCACCGGTGGTGCCGGGTTCGATTTGGCGCAGCCGAGCCATGACCGGATTTTTGCCGCGCAGCTGGAGTACGACATCTACAAGCCGCTCGATCTGTCACAGATCAATACATCCGGCATGACGGAGGTGCACCTCAACTCGGTCAAGGAAAACACCACGATCGAGGGCGATGTCTATGCCGTTCCGCATCAGTGGGGCACGTCTGGCCTGATGGCTGACAAGACGCTCGCGCCAGATTTTGCCGGGTGGGGTGATCTGTGCGATCCGCAATACAAGGGCAAGACGTCCATGCGCCTCAAGCGCACGATCCTCTTGGGCACGGCATTCGCCATGGGCGAAGACCCGTTCGCGGCCTATTCTGACCTCGACAAGTACCAAGAGATCCTCGACAAGGTCACCGACAAGCTGATCGCCTGCAAAGAGAACATCAAGGCCTATTGGAAGGGCGGCGATGACCTTTCAGCGCTCATGTTGTCGGGCGAGATCGTGGCGTCCGAGACATGGGATTCCACCGCCTACAAGATCTACAACCAAAACCCCAACATCGTGTTTGTGCCGCCAGCAACTGGGGCACTAACCTGGATCGACACCTTCGCATTGCCGCGCAAAGGCAAAGCAGATGATGCGGCCTATAAGTGGATCAACTTCGTGCTCGAGCCTGAAAACGTGGCGATCATGTCGGCCAGCACCGGTGCGATTGCAGCTGTCCAGGGCGGCAACGATCTTCTGCCTGATGACAAAAAGGCTGCTGTCAACGCCGCCTTCACGGATGCAGACATTGCCAACCTCAAGTTCTTCGCCAACATCCCGCCGGGTGTGGAAGACATGGAAGGTAAGGCCTTGGAGAAGATCAAGGCAGCGACAGGCGGCTAACGCCTTTGCCAGTGATAGAACGCGGCGGCCCAGTGTTGCCGCGTTCCTCTTTTGGGGTCAGGTCTTTGAGCGGGGAAAGACGACGTGAGCGCAGAATACGACCTTGAGTGCCTGGATGTGTCAAAGAACTTCGGCAGCGTGCGCGCCGTGCAGGAGGTCTCTTTCAAGATACCAAAAGGATCCTTCTTTTCGATCCTGGGGCCATCGGGATGTGGCAAGACAACCCTGATGCGGATGATCGCGGGGTTTGAGGACCCGAGCCAGGGTGACATCCACATCAAAGGCAAGTCCGTGCTAAATACCGCGCCCAACAAGCGCAATGTGAAGATGGTGTTTCAGCACCTTGCGCTTTTCCCGATGATGAACGTGTTTGAAAACATTGCCTACGGTCTGCGCTGTCGTGGAGAAGCCTCAGCTGAGGTCAATCGCAAGGTGCACGATGTGCTCGAACGCATTGCCCTGCCAGATGTGGGCAAGCGCGAGATCCATCAGCTCTCCGGCGGGCAAAAACAGCGGATCGCGATTGCGCGGTGCATGGTGCTTGATCCTGACGTGCTGCTGCTTGATGAACCTTTGGGCGCGTTGGACTTGAAACTGCGCGAGGCGATGAAGATCGAGCTCAAGCTTCTGCAACACCAGTTCGACACGACCTTCATCTACATCACTCACGACCAATCCGAGGCGCTGGTGATGTCGGACAATGTCGCGATCATGAACGACGGCCGGTTCGAACAGGTGGGCACGCCGCAAGAGCTTTATCACGATCCGCACACTGCCTTTGTTGCGGGCTTTGTGGGCGACAACAATCACTGGACGGGCAAGGTCGAGGCCGTATCCGGTGACCGCGTGGATCTGGTGACGGGAACCGGGCTGACCATGGCCGGGCATTTGCGCGGCACATCTCCGGCAGCACAGGGCGGAGGCTTGCCCCTCTATGTGCGCCCAGAGTTTATCACGCCCCGCAAAGCCAAGGACGACGCGCCCGCCGACACATCAGATGGGCAAAACAGCCTGACCGGCAAAATCGACAGCCTGCTCTTCAACGGCGCCAACAGCCGCATTCTAGTACGTGGGCCGGGGCAAGAGTTGATAGAGGCCGATGTTGTGCTGACGGGAGGCACCGACGATCTCAAACCCGGCGACGCGGTGCGGCTCTCCTGGCCGGCTGAGCAAACCATGTGTTTCGCGGCTTGAGATCATGCAAAAAGACATCACGCGCCTCTC
>CAKZYL010000393.1 GCA_937884705.1 uncultured Roseovarius sp.
GGCATCCGTGTCCCCCAGCCAGTCAGAGCCTTTGACCGTGTCATACATGTGCCATTGCCAGCTATCGGGTCCCATGTTCCCAAGGCTCGCCGCGATGCCGCCCTGCGCCGCCACGGTGTGCGACCGGGTTGGGAATACCTTGGTGATGCAGGCGGTCTTCAGGCCTTGTTCGGCCATCCCGAGCGTGGCGCGAAGACCCGCGCCGCCCGCTCCGACGACCACAACATCATAATCATGCGTCTCGTATTCATAGGCTGCCATACATATCCTCCGTCGCGGTTAAAACGCGATCTTTGCGACTGCATATAGACCGATGAGCATCGCGGCGTAGCTCAAGCCGGTCATGACTAAAATGGAAATTTTCCGCGCCGTTCCGTGTACATAGTCTTCTAAAAGGACCTGAACACCATCGCTGAAATGTTTGAAGCCGACAATGAAGGTCAGGGCGACAACACCAGCCGGGAAGGGCTTGGCAAAAAACGCGACAACCTCTTCATGGGGGCGGCCCAGCATCGGACCCACCGTGAAGATGAAAAGAGGCATCAACACCAAAAGCGCGATTGAACTGACCTTCATGAGAACGGCGTGGTGCACGGCCTCGCTGAGGGATCCGTGGCTGAAGGCGTATTTGATCTTGGAAATCATCCGCTGCGCCCGCCCTTACACCAGAAAGACCGTTGCGACGGTCAACAGGAATGATCCACCGACACAGGCCCAGCCCAGTTTTTCTGCCGTCGGGATATCCAGCATCAGTGCATTGTCCCAGATCAGATGGCGCACGCCGGCCAGAAGGTGATACCAAAGCGCCCAGACCGACCCTAACATGACCAGATCGCCAAGCAGGCTGGTGATCACCCAATCCGCGATGGCAAAGGCCCCCGGCGATATCGCTGCGGCAAGAAACCACCACACCATAAGAAGCGATGCCACAAGCAATGCATTGCCTGTTATCCGCGTCAGGATTGACGTCATAGAGGTCAGCTGTGGGCGATAAATTGTCAGATGTGGCGACAGCGGGCGATTACCGCGGTTCACATCAGCCATGACTGGTTCCTCCGAATGGGCTGGATGCATATAGCCAAATCTGGCTCGCACGCATCACTGGCAAGGGTCACTCAACCTTTTTAACTGTTTAATTGGCACTGCAAACCCTCAATACGCTGTTACGTCGTCGCAGGATGAGATTCTTTTTCCGACAGCGGTAACATGTGATCACAGTAATTTTGCCTGTGATCACAAAGGTTGTTTCGTTACCGGTAACGTCAAATTCGAGACAGGCTTGGACACTTCCCGCAGCAGCTTCATGCGCATGCGCTTGGGGTATTCGTCAAAGGAATTCGCTGTAATCACAAACGCCCCGGGCCCGAGAATCACGTTCTCCCAGAAGTATTCCGTCAACATTGGCTCCGCCCCTTCGATGACCAGGGCATTCACTGTCGTGCCAGCCGCCAAAAGCGCGGCCGCCGCGTCTTTTGGCTCAACACCTTCATTCGAGGACCCATCACCCGAGATATCAATAACCTGTCTGTCACAGGCGGGCGCGCTCGCAAACTGCGCCTGTGAAAACTCCATCGCCTCCCCAATGGCCGTTGAGTAGTTGCGCCACTTGCGGTTCACCGTCTCGATGCGAGAGGCCAGCGCGTCCACCTCCTCAAAGCTGCGCACCTGCGTCCATGGAATAGACACCGCCTGCCGCGTCGTGCCCGTCCATTGCAGCACCATGATCGCCGCCTCTCCCACCACCAGGGCTTCAGACACGGACGGATCGCGAAGCCCTTCGGCCAATCCATCCATCTGAGTGCGAAACTCCGTGTTGTCGACGGAACCGGATACGTCCACGGCGAGCACCAGGGCGATGTCGCAGGCTCGGGCTGGCACGGCAGCAAACAGCAAACTGGCGCAGAGAAAACACATTCGCATGAGGTGAAGCTAGCAGCAGAGTGTGCAGCACTCCATCACCTTAGTGTTAGCGCCTCCATCGGCGCCCATCCGCGCTCAACCGTCCACTGATCCGGGTCAAACGCGAGGAATTTCCCGCCACCCCCAAATTGATCAAACACCCGGCTGATCGGCTCTCCAGCCAGATCGCAATAGAGCAGCGTTCCGACGGCGCCGTGGCCCACAAACAAGAGATCCCTATCGGGCAGCTCTGAGGCCACCCGTCGCACGGCAGAACAGATGCGGTCTTGCGCAGACGCGGCCGTTTCCCACCCCCTCACGCTGACCAATGGATTGGCAAAGAAGGCATCGGCCGTGCGCTCAAACTCTTCCTTTGGCAGAAACCCCGTCGCACTGCGGTCATTTTCATGCATGTCGGGGCAAACTTTGATCGCCCGCCCACTGCCTGCTGCCAGGATCCAGCCGGTCTCGAGCGCTTTTCGCTCCGCGCTGGTCACCACCTGAGTTCGAGACATGTCACCAAGTCGTGCGGCACACGCCTCCGCCCGCTGTCGCCCGTGGTCATTCAATCCCCAGTCCGGCACCGCGACAGTCGGATCCATGGTGACCTGGGGGTGGGTCAAATAGAAGGCGCGTCGCACTGCCATGACTACATGGGGATCAGCGCCCAGTAGTCCAGATCAAGCATGACCTGGGGCAGATACTTTCCGTCGTCTCCCTAGAGATCGAAGGGCGACCCACCTGTCGTGGACAACAACCGCACTCGCAACGGACTACTTGACGCGCTCCCACCTCACACCATTTGGAGACCTACCTGTGCTTTTAGCGTATGGTAGAGCACATCACTTCTCGCCCAACGCGGCTCTGCTTTGCGCGGTCCGTCATCCTCATCAGA
>CAKZYL010000394.1 GCA_937884705.1 uncultured Roseovarius sp.
ATCGTGCCGCCAAAGGGGTACCATGCCAAGACGCTGGAGCTCTGCCGGAAGTACGACATTCTCTACATTTCCGATGAGGTGGTGACTGGTTTTGGCCGCTTGGGCCACTGGTTTGCCTCAGAGACCGTGTTCGACATCGTTCCAGACATGATCACCTGCGCCAAAGGGCTGACATCTGGCTATCTGCCGCTTGGCGCCTGCATCATGTCTGACCGGATCATGAAAGATATGCGCGATGCCGGGGAGGATGAGCTTTTCTACAACGGCTATACCTATTCGGGGCATCCGGTGAGCTGTGCTGCCGCGCTCAAAAATATGGAAATCATGGAGCGCGAAGACATTCTGGGCCATGTCCTGCGTGTCAGCGACGTGTTTCAGGATCGACTGCGCAGCATTGGTGATCGGTTCGACATCGTGGGCGAAGTCCGCGGGATGGGCCTTTTGGGCTGTCTGGAATGCCGCCCCGATCTCTCAGATGAAAGCTTTGCCGCGCATATGCAGTTTGGCAACAAACTGGACGCGGCCTGCGAACGGATGGGGCTGATGCTGCGGCCCTTTGGCAATATGGCCGTGTTCTCACCGCCCCTGGTGATCAGCGAGGCTGAGGTGGATGAGATGTTCACAATCATGGAGGCGGGGCTCGAAGAGCTGAGCGCGGAATACAATGCCTGAGATCGCGCGCGCCACTACGGATCCCGGCGCGGCAGCGGCGGCCCTGCTCGCCGACGGCGCGGTGATCGTGGAAAACGTTCTCGCAGAAGAACAGCTCAATCAGGTGCTCGAAGACTTCAAGACCCCGTTTGATGAGCAGGGTCACAAGTTTTCCAACGACTTCAACGGCTACAAAACGCGCAGGTTGGGTGGCATCCTTGGGCTGTCCCGATATGCCGCCGACATCCTTGCGCATCCGCTGGTGATGGGTGTCGCCGACAAGGTGCTCAAACGCCACGCGGAGAGCTATAGGCTTGGCTCCTCCACCGCGATTGAGATCCACCCTGGGGAGGGCAATCAGGAGCTGCACCGCGATGACAGCTTCTATCCGATCCGCATCCCGGGCGTGGAGTTTCAGTTTTCGGCCATGTGGGCGCTGACAGAGTTTACCGCGGAAAACGGCGCAACCAGGGTGGTGCCAGGATCCCATGACATGCGCGAGATCGAGGATGTGACCGACGATCAGGTGACCCAAGCCGCGATGCCGCGGGGGTCCGTTCTGTTTTATCTGGGCAGCGCGATCCATGCGGGCGGCCGGAACAAGTCGAACGCACCGCGCACCGGTCTGATCACCACTTATTCGCTGGGGTGGCTCAGACAGGAAGAAAACCAGTACCTCACTGTGCCACGCGAAGTGGCCGAAAGTTATCCGGAAAACGTGCAGCGCTTGATGGGATATCAGACCGACGGGCCGTATCTCGGCGTGTATCCCGGCGATCCGGATGGCAACTGGTTTGACGCGTGATGATAATGCTCATGGGGGGCGCTCGCCGCTCCCTTACGGGCGTGTCTCGTGGGCTGCAGACCATCTGTCACGGGTGAGATCAAACCAAAGCACATCGTCCCAGGCGTAGGCGCGTTTGATGCCGATTTTTTGCAAACCGGATTTTTGCAGGACATTGTGTGAGTTCACATTTTCAGGGTCTGCTGTCGCGACGATCTCAGGCAGCAAGGTCTCTTCAAACGCAAATCGCACAATGCGCGAACAGGCTTCTGTCGCAAACCCCTGACCCCAGGCGTCAGGCACGAAGAGGTACCCGACCTCGATATTGGCATCCGGATAGGACCCGGGCACCAAAAGCGACCAGTCGTAATCATCGTCCTCAATGGGCACGGGCATGAGTACCGAAGTCCCAATCTTGGCGCCCGTGTCTTTGCGCGTAATCGCCCACAGGCCGATCCGGCCGCCTGCCCCGCGCTTGACGGAATTTATCATGTCTTCTTCCACCGCGTCCGGCGTCATAGCATCATTGACGTAGCGCATCACCCGCGCGTCACACAGGACAGCCTTCGAAACGTCCACGTCCTCGGATTGCATCGGGGTGAGGCGCAGACGATCCGTTTCCAAAGTCAGGTCGTCAAAGGACAGCGGCGTGATCATGTGGGTTTGCGGCCTCGGATGTGGTGGGGGCAATGCTCGCCCTTTTGCAGACACGGCAACATGGCCTGCCAGATCTCAATCTGATGGTCGATAAAGGTGGGATCATGCCGCGACACCCAATAGTCACGATTGCCCGAAAGCTCTTCGAGCTCTGCCGCGGCTACTTCGGCATACCAAGGGTTGCGATTGACCAATTCCACCTCCGTGAAGCCCGCGTTTTCCATGGCCGTGCGATAGCGATCGGGTGAGGCCATGGCGAAGTCAAGCGCCTCCATCTTGATGTAATGGGCCATTTCGGGCGATGGCTCCCCGTCATGGGACATGAGCCAATCGGAGGCAGCGAACTGCCCGCCGGGTTTGAGCACACGGAAGGCCTCGGCAGCCATGGCGGCCTTATCCGGGATGTGAATGATTGAATCCTTGGAGAACACGACGTCGAACGTCCCCTCGTCAAAAGGCATCGGGCCGGGTGTGACCTTTTGGATGGTAACCTTGTCGGACAGCCCAGCGGCCTCTGCACGGCCTCGCGCCGCCGCGACGACCGGATCTTCCACGTCAATGCCCGTCACCCTCGCGGCCCCGTGATCGCGCACCAAAGCCACAGCGATGGCGCCGGACCCAGATCCAATATCAAGAACATTCTTGCCGGTGAGGTCCACCCCCGTAAGCACGCGCGCCACCTCATCGCCACCGCCAGGCGAGAGATAACCATCGCCCCAAAGGTCCTCTAGGAAATTGATGTGTTCGCTGTCGTAGAGATCTTCGCCTGACATGTCGCTCCCCCCCAGTGGCTTCCCTCGATCCTTTCGTGATCGTCTCGATCAGGCAAGGAGAATTCGTCACTGAACGCTCATTCAGTCGTTTACCTTTGGATGACGTCCCTGCTATCTGACCGTGAGATTCGCCAGGAGCCCGACATGCCCGAGACACTGCCCACCCATGCCCAGACCGTGATCATTGGCGGGGGCTCCATCGGGATGAACACGGCCTATCACCTCACCAAACTGGGCATGAAAGACGTGATCGTGTTGGAGCAGGCGCAGCTGACTGCAGGGACGACGTGGCACGCCGCGGGCCTCATCGTGGCGGGGCTTTTAAAGTCGGAAGCCGAATGCGCCATCTACACCCATAGCCGTGATCTTTATGCGAAACTGGAGCAAGAAACCGGCCTGCCCACGGGGTTCCGCGATGTGGGCTACCTGCAGATCGCTAATAATGACGAGCGCGCCCATGAGATGCGGCGGATCGCGCCCTTCATGCAACGCTTTGGGATCAACTGTTATGAAATCTCTCCGCGCGAGGCGCAGGATCTGTTCCCGATCGGGGACCTCTCAGATGTGACGGCGGCGTTTTACATTCCCGAAGACGGACGCGCCAATCCGGTCGATGTCACAATGTCCCTGGCCAAGGGCGCTAGGATGGGCGGCGCGCGGATCTTTGAAGGCGTGCGGGTCGATGAGATCCTGCACCAAAACAGCACAGCCACTGGGGTGCGGACACAAGACGGTCAGACGATCACGGCCGAAAACGTGGTGCTCTGCGGCGGGATGTGGTCGCGCCAAATCGGGGCCAAGGCCGGCATCAACCTGCCGCTTCAGGCGGCAGAGCATTACTACCTGATCACAGAGAGCATTCCAGATCTGCCGCGCGATCTGCCCGTGCTCGAGGACCCCTCCACCTATACCTACTACCGCGAAGAGGTGGGCGGCATGATGCTGGGCCTTTTTGAGCCACGCGGCGCATCTTGGAAACTTGATGGCATCCCCGAAGATTTTGCATTTGGCGAGATCGAGCCCGATTGGGACCGTGTCGGCCCCGATCTGGAACTGGCCTATTCCCGCGTGCCAAAGACTATGGATTATGGTGTCAAAAAGCTCTTCTGCGGACCCGAGAGCTTTACACCGGATCTGGCACCCTTGGTCGGGCCGACACCAGAGCTGCGCAATGCGTGGGTGGCGTGCGGGATGAATTCGCTCGGCATTTTAAATGGCGCGGGCACCGGCATGGTTCTGGCCCATTGGATCGTGGACGGCCTGCCGCCCATTGATGTGACGGGTATCAACGTCAATCGCTTCACAAAATGCGAGGCCACCCCCGCATTCCGGCGCGATCGGACGCCGGAGCTCTTGGGTAAGCTATTCGGGCAGCATTTTCACAATGAAAGCCCCAAGACTGCGCGAAACGTAAAACGGTCGGTTCTCTATGACCGATTGCAGGCAGCGGGCGCTTATTTCGGCGAAGGCCATGGCTGGGAGCAGCCCGACTGGTTCGCGCCCTCGCCGCAAGAGGCCAAGATCGAAAAGCTCAGCTGGTTCCGACAGAACTGGTTTGACTGGCACGCAGAAGAGCATCGCGCCGCAAGAGAAGACGTGATCGTCATGGATATGACGTCGATGTCGTGCTTTCTCGTCCAGGGCCGCGACGCCTGCGCGCTTCTGAGCCGCTTGAGCTGCAATGAGGTCAACGTGGATCCCGGCCGCGTGGTCTACACCGCATGGGTCAACGAGGCAGGTGGGTTTGAGGCCGACCTGACCGTCACGCGCCTGGAACAGGACAAATTCATGGTGGTGGTGGGCGAAAACTCCCACGGGCACACGGAAATGCGCATGCGCCGCCATATCGGTCCGGACGAATTTGTGACGATCACCGATGTGACGTCAGGCCGCGCGCAGATCAATGTGCACGGGCCCAAATCGCGGGAGCTTTTGTCACGCGTGTCGGGCACGGACCTGTCGAATGAGGCCTTCCCCTTCATGACCGCGCGAGAAATCGATGTGGGCTATGCCAGCGTGCTGGCCATGCGCGTGACATTTGTGGGTGAGCTGGGATGGGAGCTGCACGTGCCATCCACACAAGCCGTGCAAACCTATGATCTGTTAATGGAGGCTGGCGCGGATCTGGGTGTTCGGAACGCGGGCATGCAGACGCTCAATTCCTTGCGTCTGGAGAAAGCCTATCGCGACTTTGGGATCGATGTGGACAACACCGACAACCCAATTGAAGCGGGGCTGGGCTTTGCCGTGAAGCTCGATAAACCGGGTGGGTTTATCGGTCGGGATGCGCTTGCCGCGATCAAGGCACGCGGCGTGCCCCAGACACGGATGCTGCAGTTTTTGCTAAACGATCCTGAGCCGCTGCTCTACGGAAATGAGCTGATTTACCTGGGCAACGAACAAGTAGGCTACATTCAAGTGGGCGGCTATGGCCACACTCTGATGGGCGCTGTCGGGATCGGTTTTGTCGAGCTGGATTGCCCGGTGTCTGCGGATTTGGTCGCAAAAGGGCCATGGTCGGTGGAGGTGGCTGGCCAAAGAATCGCGGCGAATGCGTCCCTCAAACCCATGCTTGACCCAACGCTGGAGAACGTGCGTTGCTGACGCCCAAGGGCAAGTGCGCTTTAAACCCGGTGCGTCACGGATACCTATTCGGTTTGCTACTCGCGAAAGGCGCGTGTGAAATAGTCTGTTAGCGGTTTGGTCAAATAGGCGATGAGCGTGCGGTCATCGGTTTGGATGAACACTTCCACGGGCATGCCAGGTCTCAGCTCCACCTCCGGATCCAAGCGCGCGCGCTCCTCTGCCCAGAGCGCCACTTCCGCTTTGTAGTAAGGCACACCGGTGATCTCATCGCGAAACGTGTCGGCGGAAATGCCTGTGAGTTCGCCTGAGAGCTCAGGTGTCGTGCGTTGATCCAAAGCGATGAAACGCAGTATCACCTCTTGCCCGATGAAGAGCTGATCAACATGCACCGGGTCGACATTGGCGTTGATCACCAAAGGCCGATCTTGCGGCACGAGATAGAGAACAGGCTCCGCCGGTCGCAGCACAGCGCGGGGCGCATGTACCGTAAGCCCGTAGACCGCGCCGGACACAGGCGCGACAATGTCCAATCGATTGATCTGCTCCATCAGCGCCAGACGTTCCTCCCGCAACTCAAGCTCGCGAAACTGGAGATCGCGCAGCTGGGTAATGGCCTCTTCGCGCTGTGTGGCTTCCAGTTTGAGAAGCTCAATATCGATTTCTGTACGGCGCCCCTCTGCCTGGGCTTTGTCCGCCCCCAGTTGGCCGACGCTGCCAGCCAGACGCGCCTCCTCGCGCTGTAGCGCCAGCACGCGGGACGCTTGCGCCAATCCGCGATCCAGCAAGTCTTGCTGCCCGGCAAGCTCCTCCTTGATCAACTCAAGCTGACGGGTCAGCGCCTCCGACTGAGACACGATGCCTTCGATCTGATCGGTGATTTGAGTGCGCCGCTTGCCAAGCTGGTCAATCTCTTGGACCTTGGTCGCCCGTCTCGCCTCAATCAGGCGCACCTGACCCGTCATCAATTCGTTAATGCTTGGCGCCTCGACCGCGGCTTCGCTAAGAAGTTCATCAAACCGGATCTCGTCTGACTTGTCCCGTTCCGCCTCAAGCCGTCCGCGTCGGGCCATCACTTCAAAAAGCTGGCTTTCCGTGATCGTGAGCCGGGTGGACAGCGTTGTGGGATCCAGCCGCACGAGCACGTCACCGGCCTTCACAAGATCGCCTTCTTCCACTTCGATGGTGCTGACGACACCCCCATCCAGATGCTGCACGATCTGGCGGTTCTGATCCACTTCGATTTGCCCACCAGAGATCACGGCCCCCGCGATATTGGCAAATGCGGCCCATGTCCCAAAACCGCCAATCAGCAAGACAAGTGCCGCGAGACCAACGAGAAGCGGGCGGCCGGGCGAATACTTTCTTTTCATCTGCCTCTCCTCACTTTACGCCGCCTGGTTGCTTTTTGCCGACCACTTCGGCGCTGTTTTGCAGCACCTCACGAAGCACCTTGTTTTTAGGCCCAAACGCCCGCACGCGCCCACCTTCAAGCATGAGCACGAGATCGCATTCCTTGATGGCTGCGGGCCTGTGGGCAATGACAACAGCTGCGTTCCCCGCGGCTTTGGCGGCTCGAATCGCTGCGTTGAGCGCTTCGCTGCCTACATTATCGAGGTTGGAATTCGGCTCATCCAAGACCATCAGAACAGGTTTGCCGTAAAACGCGCGGGCCAGCCCAACCCGCTGCACCTGACCACCGGAAAGTTGATCACCGCTGCCCGCGATGGCCGTGTCATAGCCTTTTGGCAGGTTGACGATCATCTTGTGCGCGTCCGCCACGCGCGCGGCCTGAACCACTGCATCCGGGTCCGGGTCTTCCACCAGGCGCGCGATGTTTTCGGAAACCGTTCCATCGAACAACTGAACCTGCTGTGGCAGGTAGCCGATGTAATTCCCCAGGTCTTCTTCACTGTACTGTTCAAGCGTTGCACCGTTGAGCCGAACCGTGCCCAATGAGGGCTTAACTGCGCCCGTTATGACCCGCGCAAGGGTAGATTTCCCTGCTCCTGAGCGACCAATGACGCCAACCGCTTGGCCCGGGGTCAACATGAAACTGACACCACGCAGCAAGAGCGCATCACCGTCCTTGGCCCGGAC
>CAKZYL010000395.1 GCA_937884705.1 uncultured Roseovarius sp.
GTAAATGGAAGACGCGTTATCGGTGTTGAAAACTACAATGATCCGAATTTGGCCGAGCTTTTAGATGTCTTTCTTGCGTCAGAGGCTCACGAGCAGCATTCTGAACTGAGCAGTGCAATTGGACGTTTTTCAAAACGCGCACGTGAGACTGATCAACTTAGCGTGGAAACTCAAAGCCTGTCCGAAAAGTATGCAGACGTCACCGGCCATGTATCGGTGACAATGCTAGACATAGCGAGAAGACCGGGACGTGATCAAACCTTCACGAAAAAAGGAGATATGATCCTTCATGAGTTTTCGCCCTTCGCAGAGGCTATTGTTTGGTTCGACAGCGAGTCACTTGAAGCATCAAATGGGGATCAAGAGCTTGTATCCGAGCTAGAGTCTCAGTTTCGGAGAGTTCCTTTTGAAACCGCAAGCGAACAGATGGAGTTTAAGATCGTCGAAGATGGATGCGTCAGAGGTATGTCACTTGCGACCGTGGTTGTAGACGACAGCTTGGTCGCGTTTCTTGTTGATGCAGGCAGAACGTTCGATGTCATTGAGCATTTCAAGCAGTTAACTTTTGGATTAAACGCCTTAGGAACAGATCTGCGAAACTAAGATCTGTTCAGACGTGTCCGCCAAGCTGCGTCAGTCGAATGGTAATCGTTTTTCCGATGCCGCCGGGGACACCAGTGATGAGAATGTTCCAGTCCTTAAGAAACGTATCGCTAGTCATTTGGCAACTTTGATATCGGAAGCCAGAGACGTCTCTACCCAGTCAGCCGCCATTCGAGAATCTTCCAGCATTTGAAAGGTTTGAACAGCGCTTTCCAGAGCCGGTCGCTGTGCCAGTTTGGGTTCCATGAGCGTCGTGGCAACACCGAAACATATCTTCTCCAAACCCGCTCCGGCTGCCCCAAGGACACCGATCGTCAAAAGTGCGGTCTGACTGACGTCAGGCTGCATCATTTCCGAAAGGGCCAGTGCGACCGCAAGGTAAGGCGACAGTGACAGGAGAGCGGCGAGAATGGCAAAGACAACCGCGAGAGAGAGCTTCAACTCATGTCCCCGCATTAGTCGCAGAACGCGCAGCGCCACGGCTGGGATGGACACAGGAGGGTTGGGTGCCCCGACTGCCCCCGCAGTATCCACCGCGTTCAGGTCCGTTTCACTTTGAACAACCATGTGAGACCCGTCATCTGAGTGGTGCGGGATGATCTAGCGGGGAGCTGGAAAAGACTTTGTTGCTAGAAACCTAGCCGAGATGCGCGCGGACCAAAAACGCGCATACCTTTGCGTAACGGGTTTTTTCATTTGCGCAGCGGGCAGTGTGGTTTTGTTAATTCAAACGTCGCCCTGGTGGACATCCAAACCGCCGGCGAAACGCAGTGGCGAAATTGGCCGGGTTGGAATAGCCCACGCGATAGGCCACTTGAGAAACCCGTAGCCCGCCTTCCCGCAGCAACAGATGGGCCGCGTCCAACCGAAGATTGCGCACATGTTCCATCACTGTGATCCCAAACCGTGCCTTGAACGCACGGCGCAGCGAGGTCTCGCTTACGCCCACCTCGCGCGCAAGCCAGGCCACGGAAAAATCAGAGCCGAGCGCTTTGGCATCAATCAGCGTTTTGGCGTCTTCAGCCCGGCGTTTTTGCAATGCGGATGCCGAGGCAGTGCGGGCGGTCTCGTGGCTCAAATAGCGGGCCAGAGCAACGATGCCAGAGAGTGCAAGGCTTTCCTCAAAAAGCTTGCCCATCATGCCGTGGTACGGGTTGGTGTACATGCAACGCAGAACGCGGCCCAATTCGTAACAACCGGGCAGTTCCCGCGCAAAATAGGGACGCTCAGGGTCCATTCGCGTCAAAACCTCAAGCGCTGCATCTTCTTCGTGATCGCTGAGACCTTGGAGGAATTCCAAAGACAGTTGTAACGACGCGAGGTTGCACTTCTGTCCAATTCTGGGGCTGGTTGACAATTCCACAGCTTCTTTCGTGCACATCAACGACGGCATGCCGGGCCGGCCCACAGAGATGGTCTTGCCATCCACAACGCTGTCCCAACCGCCTGCGAAGGTCATGGACAGCAAGATGTTCGGCTCGTAGACGCCAACGACGCTGTCATCCGAGACGGAAACGAAATCGCAGTCACAATAGAATATGCCGGGACGTAACGACCTGTAGGTCCATCGTCCTTGTGCCATACCGTCAGTTTGTGGAGCGGTTTGGCCCGGAGTATTTTGTGCATCCCGCACGCAATCTGGCATTTCAAGTATATTGGAAAGGCTGATTAAATCGCCGCCTTCACGGCCCAACGATACATCGCGAAATTTGATGCTTTCGGAGACTGTGCCGTGCTTTTTCATCGCAATTCGCCTTGAGTTTTGCGACATCGTCTCGACTTCCGCTCACCAACGAAAGCTGTCAGTCCGGAAGACATCCGCTTTTGCTTTGCACCTCGCTCAAGAATTGCTTGGTATCGCCAATCGACTTTCTAACGCGACCCTAGCAAAGTTATCACCTTTGTGCCAGTTGCATCAAGTAGGCGAGCTAAAATGCAATTACTTCTTTCAATCAACCTTAGAACGCTTTTGCACTGCTGCATCATAGTATGACTTGTGCTCGCTGAAGATTAAGCTGGCCCATTCCTGCCATTCACCGACCGGTCAAGATTCCGCCGCTGCAGCCCGCTTTGCGGTCATTCGCTGCAAGCGCGAACTCCGGGCTTTGTCGAACTCACACTTCGCGGACAAAGTGCCATTTCGATGCGGCTGCGCATAAGTCTGCATTGGGAGTTTGCGGATAGGGAACAGACTGAACCGAATTAGTCACTCAAGCATGTGTTCTCTGCTTTTGGGGGTCATAGATGGGCGAAGCAACGACCTTGGCAGTGGTGTCGACACCTTCGCCCGAGAGGACCAATTCTGCCCCAATCTCAATTTCAGGCTTCACGTGAGCAAGCGCCAAGGATTTACCAAGCCTGCGGGAGAAACAGGGCGAATTGACCGCACCGACCTCTTGGCCATCCATTCTCAGGGTTTCTCCGCCCGCGACCATGTCTGAAAGCGCGACGTCGAGGCAGACATTGGCAACTGTTTCCTGCCCCTTCGCTGCCATCACTGCGACTTTTCCACGAAAATCACCCTTTGACTTGCTGACAGTGAAGCCAAGCCCAACGTCCCACGGTGTGTTGTCTTCGGTCATATCGTAGCCATAAAAGAGTAGTCCGGCTTCGATGCGCAGTTTGTCCAATGCGGTGAACGAACAGGGCACCACGCCAGCCTCGACCAGCTTGTCCCAGATGTCACAAATCACGGAAGCGTCCGCGAAAATTTCATAGCCGCGCTCACCCGAATATCCAGTGCGCGAAATGCGGCAAGGGTGCCCAAATAGATTGCCAGCGGCATGTTCAAAATATGCGAGATCAGCGAGGTCAATGTCGCAATGCGCATTGAGTATGTCTAAAGAATTGGGGCCCTGAACCGACAGGTCGTGAAGGTCATCTGTAAATTCTATCTGAACGTCTCGTCCTTGAGCTGAGGCTTCCAGAAGTGCCATGGTGTCGCCCGATCCATGCACGATCATCCACTCATCATTTCCGTTGTTAGAGACGATTGCGTCATCAGCAATGCCACCGTTTTCAGTTAAGACACAAAGGTAGGCAGCTTTGCCCTGATTGATCTTTGTAATGTCGCGCGTTGTAAGGTGATCAAGGGTCGAAGCCGCATCCGGGCCGCGCACAAACACCTTCTTCAGCGGTGACATATCGAACATGCCTGCTGCTTCGCGCACGGCATCATGTTCATCGTTAGGATTGGTGTCATAGGTCCAGGCTGTGCCCATGCCGTTCCAATCCTCAAGGCCAGACCCAAGGGCCGTGTGTCGGGACGCCAAGGCTGATGTGCGGCTGAGTTCTTCGGTCATATAGGCTCTCCATTGGTTTTCGCCCAAGTGGTACAGGGTCATCAGTACCACTCGTCTTTCATTGAGGTTTTGCGTTCAGCGACAAACTCGATCAAAGCACCGCTGATGTCATCGTCCATCGCTGGTTTCTGGTAAGAGGCGAGCATATCTTTCCATCGAACCAGTGCGCTTTGGTCTGTCCGCAGGCTGCCGTTTTCACTCCAGGTTTCGAACGGCCCCGCTTCAGGAATGTCGGGCTGGAAATTGGCGGTCGCAAAGTGGCGCAGCGTGTGTGCCGTCGACAGGAAGTTCTCGCCCGGCCCTGTCTCTAAGTAGGCATCCCGACCAAGAGCTTCCTCAGTTGGTTCAAAGCCTTGCAGCATGGTCATCATCGCGCCGCAATGGTCGAGATCCATGATGAACTTCTCGTAGGACATGACCAGCCCACCTTCAAGCCATCCTGCGGCGTGCCAGACCTGATGCGCGCCCGAAAGAAGCGTGGCCCACATGGCCCCAACGCCATCCTGCATGGCCTGCCCGTCAGCTGCGTTTGATGCTGTGACATGGCCACCACCCGACCGCACCGGAACACCAAGGCGGTGCCCGAGTTGAGACAGCGCCATGGTGGCCAGGTTCGCTTCCGGCGATCCAAAGGTCAGCGCGCCAGATTTCAGGTTCATCGTTGAATGGAAGCTGCCAAAGACAACGGGGCACCCTTCGCGCACCAATTGCGTCAGGGCAATGCCGACCATCCCTTCGGCAAGGGTTTGGGCCGCGACAGCAGCAGGCGCAAGCGGCCCCATGGCCCCTGCGAAGATCGCCGGAGAGACGCAGACACATTGTCCCGCCTCGGCATAAACCCGCAACGCCGCAGACATGGCGTCATCATAGATCAACGGCGAGTTGACGTTAATGTTGCCTTGAATGACGGCGTTTTCGTCTACGAAACCCGACCCAAACACCAACCGCGCCATGGCGATGCTGTCCCGCGCACGATCGGGCGCGGTCACACCGCCCATGAAAGGTTTGTCCGACAACGTCAGATGCGCCATGACCATATCCAGATGGCGTTTGTTCACTGGCACATCGGTGGGTTCAACGACCGTGCCACCGGAATGGTGCAGCCAAGGCGTGGCGTAAGACAGTTTGACGAAGTTCTGAAAGTCTTCCAGCGTCGCGTAGCGCCGTCCGCGCTGCAGGTCACTGACGAAGGGCGATCCGTACCCCGGCATCAAAACGACGTTGCCTCCGCCAAGTTCTACGCTTCTTTCGGGACTGCGTGCGTGTAGGGTGAACCGCTCGGGCGCAGTCGCACAAAGCTGACGAACGTGACCTGGTTCGAACTTTACCCTTTGTCCGTCGACGCGCGCGCCCGCTTCACGAAAGAGCGCAAGCGCCACATCATCTCCGCGAAATTCAACACCGATGTGTTCAAGTATCCAATCGGCCTGCGTTTCAATTGAGGTCAACGCAGTGTCGTTGAGAAGGTTGTACTGTGGGATGAGACGTTGGCAAAGAGACGCGACACTGGCTGATTTTGCATGACGCGCGGTGCGTCCACGTCGAGCCGCGCTGCGGAGTTTTGGCTGTATCCCTACGTCTAAATTATCCAACCAATGACCTCCCGTCCTAGTGTTATGGGAGGATATTCCCTCAAATATTTTGTGAAAATCGAATTTTTCTGGCCAATGCGTTTAAAATATTTGTACACATGAGCTATGAGTACCCGCTTCCAAAGACACAACACGCTGCGCCTTTTTCTTGAGATTTCGCGCTTCTCCACCCTTTCAGCAGCGGCTGATAGTCTAAACATGACCAAGGGCGCTTTGAGCTATCAGATTAAAGTGCTGGAGGACGCGCTTGAGATGCAGCTTTTCCATCGCAAAGCGAAAGGGGTTGCTCTTACAAAACAAGGCACAGCCCTTGTCGAAACCTGCCAACCGCATTTTGAAGCGTTAGAGCAAGGCTTGAATGACTTAATCAAAGCAGACGACATGGAACTGACAGTTGGTCTTTCCAGTTACTTCGCCGCGCGATGGCTGTCGCCACGTTTGATGAGCTTCATGGAACGATACCCTTGTATTCGGCTTCGGTTACAACCGATGACAAGCCTGTTCGACTTGGAAAACCAGGGGGTGGATATCGCGATCCGTTGGGGCAGCGGTCGGTGGGATGATGCAAAAGTCGAGCCCTTCCTCCAAATGCCTGCCTGGCCGGTTGGAAATCAGGAGGCTTTGCTAAAGGTTGAAGACGCAGGTCTTGAAACGGCAATGAGCACGTTCACACTGCTCCGCGATCATGACGACAGCAACGCGTGGGCAGAGTGGAAACAAGCTGCGAACTTACCGTCAGTCCTTCGGCGAGAGACTTTGATCATCCCAGATCCTAATGTGCGCGTAGAAGCTGTTGTCGACGGGCAGGGGATCGCCCTCATGGATGCATTGGTCTCCAATGAACTGAATGAAGGGCGTATGGTTCGGCTCTCCGAATGCGAACTTGCGGATTATGGATACTTTCTTGTCGAGCCATTTGCCAATCAGGGCGGCTTAGCTGTCGGGCAATTCAGTCAATGGATTAAAGATGAAGCGAGACAGTAGCCTATTTGAAAATGGACATTCCCGCGAAGTGCAGCATCGGTTGTTTTGAGCCGAAAGCTGCCATCTAGTGATGCGTCAGATTAGCAGTTTTTGGCCCCTGCAATCCTGTCCTGCCCAGGCGTGAAGGGGTAGCGCAATTTAAGCACGGCAAAAGCGTAGTGCTGCGATCAAACAGAACAAGCAATTGGCCGATACTAGCCTCTCCGCAGACGGGCCAAAACGGACCGACGTTCGAGAGGTAAAAAATCAAAATTTATTTTGTCGTGAACTGACATCTCTGGCTGTTCACCCCCCTTTCCAGCACAACTAGTTTGAGGTTTCTTCACGGAGGTTTCAAATGCCGGCGGACGCCCCCATGACTTTGCGTTTCTCACATTAGAGATTGAAACCCAAAGCACACTGCCTCGAAGCTTGGTCACGCTTTTTTTCAATTTGGCGCGCGGGGCTGTCCGGACACTAAAAGATAAAATCATCCGACCCCAAATCGCTCAGGACTTGATTGAGAAGCGTAATGGTTCCCTGGCTGCCCGCGTCAATCACCACATCATCGCCAACCTGCGCAATGTGATTGTTCATCAGGTCGTCGAAGTTCAGGATGTTGGAAACGGCTGACAGATCAATGTCTTCCGTGCTGCTGTCTGCGTTGAAATCCGTAATCGTGTCATCACCGAATGTTTCGGAAAAGATAAAAACGTCAGAGTCAGATCCGCCGGTCAAAATGTCGTTTCCGCGACCGCCCTCGAGCGTGTCAGACCCGCTACCTCCCAGCAGAGTATCTTTGCCGTCATTTCCGTTCAGTATGTCGGCATCCGCCCCCCCGACCAAACGGTCATTCCCGTCGCCGCCATTCATCGTATCACGGCCACTGCCCCCGATGAGAACGTCGCCGAGCGCACCACCATTCAAGTTATCATTGCCGTTCTGGCCATAGAGCGTATCGCGGCCATCGCCCCCGAAGATCAGGTCGCCGAGCGCACCACCTTTCAAGGTATCATGGCCGTTCTGGCCATAGAGCGTGTCCCGGCCATCGCCCCCGAAGAGAACGTCGCCCAGCGCACCACCTTTCAAGTTATCATGGCCGTTTTGGCCATTGAGCGTGTCCCGGCCATTGCCCCCGATGAGAGTGTCGCCGAACGCTCCACCATTCAAACTATCATTCCCGCTGCCGCCATTGAGCGTGTCAAACCCATTGCCACCGTTGAGCAGGTCCGCACCTCTCATACCATTCAGTTGATCATCGCCCGCAGACCCGTTCAGCTCGTCCGCGCCTTGATAGCCGTTCAGCGTGCTGTTCCCGCCCCCGTCGGTCAACAGATCCGCGTCCACTGTCCCTTCATAAAGAAGATCGGTGGGCTGATCGGTTTCCTGATAGTAGGTGCGGATAATTTCAACATCATCAGGCCACAGCGCATTTCCGAAGAACATTTCGGGAAACGGGTCTTCCTGCACGCTTTGCAGGAGCAGAGTCGGCCATATATCACCCAGCCCAAGAATATTGCCAATTTCATGCAGCGCCGTTGTCAGCAGGTATCCACCCGAGATGTCTGGAGGGTCAAACCTGATGGTGGCATGGTCAAAAATCCCGTCCGACCAAGACGCATTCCAAAGTGCAAATGTCCCGCCCCCACCATCAATGTTGCTGAAGGCCAGTGTGACGTCTGCATCATTTCCCTCGTCCGTTTTTACAAACGTAATATGATCCAGCGCCTCGTCCCTCAGATCAAAAGCTCTCTGCAACGTGGGCAAATAGGGTCCAGCATCAAGCGCGACAGTGACAGGCACCAAAGACCCAAAAACGCCTGGCACGATCAACGCATTATCAACCGTGCTCCACGTGACGATGCGGTGCACGCCTGGCGTGGTCCACTTTATCCCGTAAAAATCGTCATAAAACAGCGTGTTGATGTTGATCATGATAACCCCCATTGGACTAGCCGAAGAACGACCCTTGCTTAGGATCGATGAATCTTGGCCAGGTCATTTTCTATGTAGCTTATGACGGATGTTGCCAATTTGTCTCTCCAAATTTGATGGGTTTTCCTGTTCGCGACGGCTTAGCCCGAGAAGCGACCCTAAAAAATTGAACGGAAATGCGCTTGACCAAGACGCGCTATCGGACTGTTCGCCCCCCGCTTCAACCGGACCGAAGTCGGCCTATCGATGCGCGACCACTCGCAACACCGAAACCACGCCAGGAGACAGATCGCGCCTTTTGCATAAATTGCTCGAACGGTGCATAGACTTCCGCTTTGTTTACGAACTGGCCCACGGACTCGGCGTAACGCGTATCTCAGCTTCACTGTTTAGAGACTTTTGGACGCTGAACGCGTGCGTCTAAAGATGTGCAATCGTCGACATAGAGAGCGGCGAAATCATCCTTGAATTCTACGACTTCGAGCAGGTTGGCAAACAAGTTAATCCGGGTTGCGGCCGCTTTGCCTGATACAGCAAGTCAATATTCACTTTGTTTAAACCGCAATGTCTGCTTTGTCCGCTTTGCTAACATTTGAAGCTGAATTTGGGTTGCTGCAGTGCCCCAAGTCCGCTTTGAGCCCATGAAGCCCCATGCTGCGTGCCATTCGAATGGCCGCTTCGATGTTGAACCTCGGCAGTCTGCTTGGCGATTGACCTCGTCTCTCAATGGTTTAACTGTCGGGGTGTCAGGGGCGCCGAAAGGCTGAGATGTACCCTTTGAACCTGAACCGGGTAATGCCGGCGGAGGGAGGCAATTCCAGACCTAACCGGTTTATTGCGTCTTTCCGTTCGTTGAGAAAAGGAAAGACTGCATGATACCCAATGCTGCCTTGGAGGCGTTGCGTGCGCAAGCACCCCTTGTGCATTGCATCACCAACTACGTCGCGATGAATATTGCAGCGAACGTGACGTTGGCGGCTGGAGCGTCGCCAGCCATGATCCATGCACCTGAAGAGGTTGCGGATTTCGCGCCGATTGCTGGGGCGCTCACGATCAATATCGGGACGTTATCCACCCAATGGGTGGACAGCATGAAAGCCGCTGCCGTCGCGGCGAATTCAGCCAATGTGCCTTGGGTGCTGGACCCTGTGGCCCATTTTGCGACGCCCTATCGCGCTAAGGTCGCGAAGGACTTGCTTGCTCTTCAGCCCACCATTCTACGCGGAAACGCATCCGAGATTATCGCACTTGCCGGTGGCGCTGGGTCCGGAAAAGGGGCTGACAGCGGCGATAGTGTGAACGACGCGCAAAGCGCGGCTGAGGGGCTCGCCGAACGTCATGGCTGTGTCGTGGCAGTGTCTGGTCCTGTCGATTTTATCACAGACGGCGCGCGCAGCGCCAGCGTCACCGGCGGTTCAGACCTTATGCCGAAGGTGACAGCTTTGGGATGCTCTTTAACAGCGCTGCTGGGAGCCTATGCCGCTGTAGCACCGAGCCTTGAAGCAACAGTGGCAGCCTTCGTCCATTTCGCCGAGGCAGGCGAGCGTGCGGCAACCGATGCGACGGGGCCAGGTAGTTTTTCTGTGGCATTCCTGGATACGCTTCACACACTGAAGCCCGGCGACCTGGCGGATACGCGGGTCTCATGGCGCTAAATCCCCGAAGCCTGCGGGTGTACCTCGTCACCGACCCCGCGCTTTGTCCGGGTCCGGCCTTGGTCGAGACAGTGACCGCCGCCGTTCGCGGAGGTGTGAGCCTCGTTCAACTGCGCGACAAAGACGCCTCGACCCGTGACCGCGTTGCAGCGGCGCGCGCGCTGAAAACCGCTTTGGCTGGGACAGGCGTGCCGCTTTTGATCAACGATGATCTTGAGGCTGCGGTCGCGTTGGGTGTGGACGGCGTACATATTGGTCAGGATGACGCCACCCCTGCCATCGCGCGCAAGCGATTGGGCCCGGGCAAAATCATTGGCCTATCGTGTGAGACGCCGGAACAGGTCGCGGCGGCAGATCCGCATCTGGTGGATTACCTCGGCCTTGGCACGGTGTTCCCGACGTCTACCAAATCTGACCATAAGCCAACTATAGGCATCGATGGCCTGGCTTATATGGCGGGCTTGGCGCGAGTACCCACCGTGGCGATTGGCGGGTTAAAACAGACGCATGCGGTCGATGTCCTGCGGGCGGGATGCGACGGGATCGCTGTTGTCTCTGCCATCTGCGGCCAGCCCGACCCCGAATGCGCGGCCCGCAATCTGTGCCGCACGATGTCTCCCAAGATCAAGGACCAAACATGATAAAAAATGTTCTGACCATTGCAGGATCGGACCCATCGGGCGGCGCAGGTATCCAAGCCGACCTCAAGGCCTTTGCCGCCAATGGCGTGTATGGAATGGCCGCGATGACCGCGCTGACAGCGCAAAACACCCAAGGCGTGACCGGCGTTGAGTTAGTGCAGCCAGCCTTTGTCAAAGCACAAATCGAAGCCGTGTTCGCAGATGTCCGAGTGGATGCCATCAAGATAGGGATGATTGCGACCGCAGACATCGCCTGGGCGGTGGCAGAGGCGTTGTCGGACAGGCAAGACATTCCCATCGTGCTTGACCCTGTTATGGTCGCCAAAGGCGGCGCATCGCTATTGCAGGACGATGCGATGGACGCGCTGCGTAGGGCCCTTGTGCCCTTGGCCACGGTTCTGACACCAAACCTGCCTGAAACCGGGCGTTTGTTGCAAAAACCTGACGCCAAAAACCGCGATGAGATGGCCGCGCATGCGCGCAAGCTCGCGGATTTGGGGCCGCATGTCGCCATGGTCAAAGGTGGGCATCTTGAGGGCAATGAAAGTCCGGATGTCCTTTGGGATGGGGCAAGCCTTCATTGGTTCGAGGGGGGGCGCACGGCAACGAAGAACACTCACGGGACAGGCTGCACACTGTCGTCGACACTTGCCGCTCTGCTCGCCAAAGGTTTGGCCCCCAGCGACGCGGCGGCAGAGGCGAAGCGGTATGTCTCTGGTGCCATTGCCGCTGCCGACCAGCAGACGGTCGGGCATGGCCATGGGCCGGTTCACCATTTCTACGAACTTTGGAAGGATAAAACATGAGCAAATCACTTGCCGATCAGACTGTCTTGGTCACCGGTGCTGGCCGGGGGTTTGGTGCAGCAATCGCGAGGGCCTTTGCCCGCGAAGGCGCAAAGGTGGTGATCAACTACCGCAATAGCCAGGCGGCTGCCGAGGGCCTTGCCGAGAAGCTTGGGGATCGCGCTGTGGCCTTGCAGGCGGATGTTCAAGACGCGTCTGCAGTCGCAGCTATGGTCGAACAGGCGGAAGCTTCAATTGGTCCGATCACCACCGTCGTCCACAACGCCCTGGCCGACTACAGCTTCAACGGTGATGCCAGATCAAGCGTCGAAAGCCTGACCTCTGCGGAGATGGTCGCGCAACACAGCACGGCCGTTTTAGGCGCGCTGAATGTCATCCAAGCCACCACCCCGGCGATGGCCGAGGCGGGATTTGGGCGTATTGTCACCATCGGCACGAACCTCGTGCAGAACCCGGTGGTGCCATACCACGATTACACCTCGGCCAAGGCGGCATTGCTTGCCTTAACGCGAACCACCGCGGCAGAGCTTGGCCCGAAGGGTATCACGGTCAACATGGTTTCAGGCGGCTTGCTACGAACCACCGACGCAAGTTCAGCCACACCGGCCGAGGTCTTTGACTATATCGCGGACGTCACGCCCCTTCGATCCGTGACGACCCCAGACGAAGCCGCAGATGCCGTCCTTTTCTTCGCAAGTCCTTGGTCGAGGGCCGTCACAGGTCAGAACCTAATCGTCGACGGCGGGCTCGTGTTTGGCTGACAAGGTAAAGCGGTCGTTCCAAAACACTTTTCAAATGGCCGCTTCGTCCGCGCTGCAGTCTTTTTTCACTTTCTTGAGCACGCTGCGCCGCCGCAAGCTCGGTGTGAGCCCTTTTTGATCGATGCTGCGCGCTGCGCGAATGTCAGCTTTCGAATACCAGCGTAGTACCACACCCTGCTGTAGCCTACGCGCTTAGTAACTTCTCAAGGAAATTAGGATCCAGGCTACACACCAAAACAGTTGTTGGCTCACCTTGTCGCCAAGTCTCAGCCAAAGCTCGAGCTTCATCAAGACCAAGTACTGATGCAGTGGGAAAGAAAACTTCGTCTTGACCACTTTTTACACCGATCAAGCCTTCATCGACTTCCCGCTCGAAATCGGTAGCGTTACTTCCATGCGCGATCAAAAGAGCGCAGTTTACGATGTTCTTTTCCGAAACTAAGTCGCCTACTGAGCCTTCCGTCATTGTGTCTGTATCAACAACCAAGACAAAGCGCGCACCAACTATAGACTTTGCGCTCATGTCGCTCCACGCATGGATCTGTTTGAAATAGTTCATTTTCGTAACTCGCCCTGCATGTATAGCCGAGTGAAACTACAGCACCAAAATGCCGTCAAATTCTACGTTCATGAAATCGCTGTTTTTATCTGTCAGCGTTAGAGCAATAGACAAGTCAGACTGGCCTTCTTCCTCTGTCCAAAGGTGAAATCTAACTGACCACGCTGATGGTACTTCACCTTCAATTTGAACAGCATCAATAATTTCATAGCTATCCTCTGGCGGTGTCGCGACTGAGCGGCCATACTCTTCGACACCATTGGCAATCTCAATTGCGCTCAGCCGATTTCCATTGCTTATACTTTCTATGGAGGCGTAATCTTTCTCCACAAGCAACTGCACTATAAGAGCAATCGTCTTTCTTAGTTTTGGACTCACGGCCACTTTACATTGCCTCGGGCGAAAGTCCTGCTGTTCGCTGTTCTTCGTGACCCATTCCCCGTTCGGTTCCGAAAGTTCTTCCAGCAGGCTGTTGCATCCATATGCCAGTGTCATGCGGCGTGCCAGACATAGCCAAATGTTGAAATATTCAATCTTTTGAGACGCGGAACTTCATCATCAACGAATCTACAGCAAACAGAGAAATCTCCTCTTGGTCAAAGTCGAAATCAACTGGGTAGAATAGTCCACAGGTAACGTTCAGGCCATAAGTCTACTGAAGAAAATCGGCTATCGCCTGATAGCCTTTGTTTCCTTCAAAAAGAAAATTATGTGCGCCTCGGACAACTTGCTTTGTTGCATCTGGGATCTGCGAGGCAATCCGGTTTTGCGCGTCGACCGGGGCTTGCATGTCATCTTCGCCGATGAGAACCAGTGTTGGAACACCGATGCGCGCCAGCCGATCGTAGCAGTCATGCTCTGCCCGGGCTGCAAGTTGCGCCTTCAGGCCTCTTTGTGCATGCGTCTCATGGCTGAAACGGGTTTGCGCCGTCATCCGTTTTTGAACTTTCTGAGCTGCCTGCGTCGGTTCTTGTTCTTCCAAGCGAGCAAAACGCCGATCCGAAACCTGCAAGCTGCGGCGTGCCCGTTCCATCGGATCAAGAGGTAGCAACGTTTCTAATGGATAAGATGATCCACCTGCGCCTCCTGCCGTCGTGGCTGCTAAGACCAGTTTGCCGAGCCGTGTTGGAAAACGGATCGCGTATTCTTGCGCTACCATGCCTCCGAAAGAGTAACCTACAATGGCAGGGGCAGCCCATCCAAGGTGATCAGCAACAGCCAACGCATCTTGGGCATATGCCTTCATGCTGTAGGGGCCAGAGGGTTTCGTTGTTCTGCCTTGCCCCCTTTGATCAAAGAGCGCGACGGTGAACGTGCGGGTTAGGATGGAGTCCAGCGGCGTCGGACCAGCGCGAAGATCCCATCCAGTGCCGCCCAAAAACAGAAGCGGTGGCCCGGTACCTGTGAGACCGAGGCAAACCTCGATGTCTCCGCAAGTGACCCGCCGGATATCAGGCGGCATGACGATCTAGGAAGGCACAAACGCGATCCCAGGCCAGTTGCGCCGCCTCGGCGTGATAGGCCTCGCGATCGTCGTTGAAAAACGCATGCTCTGTCCCGTCATACACGTCGATCTGCGCGTTTGTGTTCGAGCGCAGATCATCGCGCAGCCTGCTGACATCCTCCGGCGGAATAAGACCATCCACTGCCGCGAATGCCCCTAGATATGGGCATTCGATAAGCCGTGTCAGCTCAATTGGAAGAAACGGTTTCGTCTGCATCCGCGGAAAGTTGATGCGGCCGTAAAAATTGATGGCTCCCGCAAGGCGCGGGTCGCATACGGCCAGGTTATGCGCAAACCGCCCGCCCATGCAGAACCCCCAGGCGAACACCGAACCCGCGTCAAACCCGGCTTTGCCGTCGAGGAGCCACGACAGCGCATGGCGGCAATCAAGCGTTGCGCGCACATCATCGAAGGTCTCAAACGTCTTCCCCCAGTTTTCGACGGGTTCGGTTGGCACGGGCGGCTGTGCCCCGCGAAATAGATCGATCACCAAGGCCGCATACCCCGCGCCTGCCAGCCGGTCTGCCACCTCTTTCATATGTTGGGTCATACCCCAAAGCTCTACTTGCATTATGACGGTGGCGCGCGGTGCGGCGGATGGCTGTGCGAGATAAGCGGCCATATCGCCGCCGACGGCGGGAATGGCTGCGTTGGGCGTAAGATAGGACATGGAACCTCTACCTATAGATGACCGATGGCAGCCAGGTCGCGAGCACTGGGAAGCAGAACACCAGAATGAAAGCTGCGATTTGAATGCCGATGAATGGCAAGACCCCGCGATAAATATCGCTGGTTTTCACCTCAGGGGGCGCGACACCGCGCAGATAGAACAACGCGAAACCGAAGGGCGGGGTGAGAAACGACGTTTGCAGATTCATTGCAATGAGAACGCCAAACCAGATCGGATTGATATCCGATTGGAGAATGACCGGCGCGACGATCGGCATGATGATGAAGACAATCTCGATGAAATCCAGAAAGAACCCGAGCACGAAGATCAAAAGGGACACGGCGATAAGCGCGCCCAACTCGCCGCCGGGGATCTGCTCCATCACGCCTGTTACAACGTCATCTCCGCCGAAGCTCTTGAAGATCAGGGAAAAGATCGTGGCGCCGATCAGAATGGCAAATGCCAGCGTCGAGACCCGCATTGTGCTCATGACAATCTGATCCAGAGACCCCGCGCGCAGGATCGCAAGGAATGCCGCCCCAATGCCTATGGTCAGCACCAGAGAGGCAAAAAGCGCGATGGCAAAGCAGATCATGTTCCACTGGGTCACGACCTCTAGCGTCATGCGAAGATCTGCAACGCTGCGCAGGACAGGCAGGCTGAACGCAGCCATCACGCTGGCGCCGATCAGCCGGTGCAATGCCTTAGCGTCTTGCTCCTTCGAAAGCCGCAGACCGGCCAGTAAAAGCGCACCGGTTGCCCCCACGCCCGCGGCCTCGGTCGGTGTCGCAACGCCCGCCAGAATGGATCCCAGCACGGCCACGATCAAAACGATCGGCGGGATCAGTGCAAAGATGATCTCGCTCGTGGTGATGACGTCACCCGGCTCATCTTCGATCGGGGGGCAGTCTTGCGGGCGCAGGATCCCGATGATCAGTTGATAGAGCATGTAAAGGCAGGCCAAACCGATGCCGGGCAGCATCGCGCCTGCAAAAAGATCGCCGACGGACACCGGATCTGGGGAGAAGTTGCCAACCTCTCTTTGCGCCTCAAGGTAAGCGCCGGACAGTTGATCGCCCAAAAACACCAACACGATGGATGGCGGGATGATTTGTCCCAACGTGCCTGAGGCGCAGATGGAGCCCGCTGCGAGCGACGGGCGATAGCCGTGTTTCAGCATCGTGGGCAGGCTCAGCAACCCCATGGCGACAACCGTGGCCCCAACAATGCCTGTAGAGGCCGCCAAGAGCGCGCCGACCAAGGTGACAGAGATGCCCAAGCCCCCCGGAACGCGCCGCGCCACGCGGGCCATGTTGGTCAGCAAGTCTTCTGCCACGCGACTGCGCTCCATGATGACGCCCATCATGATGAAGAGAGGCACGGCTGTCAGGACTTCGTTGAACATCGCAGTGCCGAACAAACGCGACGGCACTGCCGAAAATGTCGAAAGGTCAAAGAGCCCAAAAAATGAGGCACCTGCCGCAAGCCAGACCGCCGCGCCGCCGAGAGCAAAGGCCACTGGTACTCCGCCGAGCACCGTTCCAAAGGCAGCGATAAAGAGCAAGGTGACGAGAAGGGCTTCGACAGACATCAGCGCTCTTGTTCCCAGCTCTCACCTTTTGCGATGCGGGCTGTGGTGGCGATGACTTGCAAAATGAGAGAGACGGCAAAGACCAGAATGGCCGATTTCAGCAAAAAGACCGCAGGCAATCCCCCAGATTGACGCGACCCTTCCAGCGTGGACCAGGACCGCGCCACATAGGGCCAGGAATACCACAGCACCACGCATGCAACGGGAAGAACGAAGAAAAGCAGAGCCGCCAGATCCACGAAGCGCCGCGTTCTCTCGCTTAAGCCCGCATAGAACACATCCACGCGCACATGCCCGTTTTCCTGCAGGACCAAAGCCGCGCCTAAAAGGAAGATCAAAGCATGGCCGTAGATGACCGTTTCCTGAACCGAGATGATGCCAAAACTGAACACATAGCGGGCCACGACAGAGAAAACCTGTGCCAGCATCATGACGATGGCGCAGTACGCAGCAACGCGCCCAAGCCCACGGTTTACACGCTCAATGGCCTGCAAAACCATGCTCTCCCTCCCACATCCTGACGCTAAGGAGCCCATCATCTGGGCCCCTTACAAAGTCTAGCCTAGGATGCGCGCGCGAGCGAGCGTGCGCGAAGGTAGGCTTGCTCGGACTGTTCCGTCCATGTTGCGGCTTCGTCGAGAAACGCCATGTAACTCTCGGCAACCTTGCCTGTCATTGGATCTGCGGCCGCTGCGTCAGCCAGCACTTTCTCGGTCGCTTTGCCCAACTCTATCATGACCTCATCCGGGAAGGATCGCAGCTCAACCCCGTGTTCGTTGAGCAGAATATCGAGTGAGCGAGAGTGATTGGCGATGAAATCGGCCGGGTTCATCACATTTTCTTGCGCTGCCGCCAGCTTGATCACCTGCTGATCGGCCGCTGAGAGATCGTTCCACAGATCCAGGTTCACGCCCAGGCTTTCAGCTGATGTCGGTTCCTGGAAGCCCGGGTTGTAAAAATACTTGGCCGCTTTGTAGAAGCCGAAGCCTAGGTCGATCCAGGGACCAGCCATTTCGCCGGCATCAATTGCGCCTGATTGGAGGGCTGTGAAAATCTCGCCGCCGGGAAGTGTGACAGCCGTGCCGCCCACTTCGTCGATCACCTTGCCGCCGAAGCCGGGGATGCGCATTTTGAGCCCTTTGAGGTCATCAACGGAATTGATCTCTTTGTTGAACCAGCCGCCAGCCTGCGCCGATGAATTGCCGGCCATGAACGCGATCAGCCCAAAAGATGCCGACACTTCTTCCCATAGCTCTTGGCCGCCGCGGTGATAGATCCAGGCATTGTGCTCCGAGGTTGTCATGCCAAATGGAACGCCCGCGAAGAAGTTGAATGCCGTACTCTTGCCTTGCCAGTAGTATTCCGCGGCATGGTACATGTCCGCCGCACCGGACGCGACCGCGTCAAACGCCTCAAAGGCAGGCACCAATTCTCCGGCACCGAAGACCTCTACTGTTAGGCGTCCATCCGTCGCCGCTGTAATCGCGTCACCAATACGCTGAGAGGCGACGCCGAGGCCCGGAAACTTCTTGGGCCAACCCGTTGCCATTTTCAAGCTGCGCTTGCCCTGCGCGTAGGCGGGCGCGGCGAGGCTCGCGGCGCCTGCAACAGCACTCGTTGTCAAAAATGCGCGACGGCTGGTTTTGATGGTCATTTCTGTTCCTCCCTAGAATGACGATGTTCATTGCTTAACCTTCACGGCAGCCCTGGTACTTTGGTTCAGGCTGATTGATTTCAGAGTTTGCAATCTATTCAACTTGTAGGTCTCAAATTCGAATGGGCGACACAGGCCCTGCTCCATCATGAAATCAGTTACTTTTTTCTTCCCAATGGTCATAGCATTTTTGAATACGTATTCAAACGAGAAGTTATGACTTCACAAAAATTGCAATAAAATGTAGAATTTAACCAATGAATAGGTTTTCAAAAAAGCTGAGCAGCACCGATATCGCCAAATTGGCAGGTGTCTCACAGGCGACCGTATCGCGGGTTTTGTCTGGTGGCAGCGGGGTCAAACCTGCCACCCGTGAAAAGGTGATGGAGATCGTGCGGCAGAAGGGGTACCGACCCAATGTGTTCGCCCAAGGCATGCGTACCAACCATTCTGCGACGGTCGGTGTCGCCGTGTCCCGCATCACAAATCCAATCGTTCCTGAAATCCTAGAAGAGCTCACCCGCCAGTTTGCCTTGCATGATCGGCGGGTGATCGTCTGGAATACTGATGAACAGGGTGAAGAAAGTCTGATCCGTGCTGTTGGATCTGGACTGATCGACGGGTTAGTGTGCACGGCGGCCAGCCATCAGATAACGGCGCTGCAAGCGGCCCAAAATGTCGGTCTGCCGATCGTGTCAATCAACCGCGCCATTGATCGCGTCCAGTGTGATCAGGTTGTTTCAACCAACGAAGAAAGCGCCCAAGAGGTCGCGCGTTACTTGATCAGATGCGGAAAAACGCGGCTAGGGTTCGTGAATGGCCCTTTAGACAGAACGACTTTGGCTGACCGCGAGGCCGGGTTTCGAGCTGTGCTCGATCATGCGGGGCATCCCTTGGAAGATAAGTTCTACTACCAACAAGACTTCCACAAACAAGCGTTTCGTCAGTTTGGAATGGACATTGGATCTTCAGATGCCCGCCCTCAAGCCATCGCATGTGGTAATGACCTAATTGCCATTCAAATTCTCAATGGCCTGAAGGCTGTCGGCTGTCGTGTTCCGGAAGACATCTGGGTTGTCGGTTTCGACGGTATCGAGATGTCTGGTTGGGACATAATTGACCTAACGACCGTGCAACAGCCGGTCGACTTGATGGCAAAAGAAGCAGCAAATCTTCTACTGGAGCAGATTTCCGGCGCGCGCACGAAACCCAAAGTTCGGCGCTTTAGATCAGAATTGGTGATACGTGGAAGCACGGACAACATCGGGCGTTGAATGGGTTTTGACGCCGAGCAGGTAACGCCCGTTGTAGTCGCTCACATCTTTCGTTCATCCAGTTTCGCTCGCGGCGCACCGTACTTTTGAAACAGTTTGGGTCGAAAAAGAGATTGCGCCCGAGCTCTACAAGTCGTGGATCGGGCACACAATCATAAAGAAAGTCCTGATCCGTCAGCGGCGGAGGCAGCAGGAGTGCGGTCTTGGTCCTGTCAACCCAAGCGGGAGCCAGAACCGCGACAAGAGCCACGCCAGAGAACGCGGTACACAACACCAAGGACAGGATTCGACAGGCCATTTCGATCATCAATTTCAGATCAGTGCGTCTGCGAGAAGAGCCATATGCTGGCGATGGCGAGACCCAAAGCGGCCAACTGCGGCATCGCTAGACGCTCACCAAAGAGCGCCGCCCCGAGCACGGCAAGCGCGATGACCTGGCTCATGCTGGACGCCGCCGCCCCGTGTCCAAGGCCGTAAGCCAGCAGTCGGACATAGGCCAGATTGCCCAGCCCAAGCGCAAGGACGGCCAGCAGAAGGACGTAGCCGCCACCAGTGTCGGCAAACTTTTTGAGCAGCACGCTGCCTAGCGTGAAGCTGGCACCAGCAGCAGAAAGCGTGAACCAGTAGGAACTCATCGCAACGTCTTTCGGAGTGGGTTGGGGGTTCAGGCGGGTTCACCGGAGAGAGATTTCATCAGCAGCAGAACGTCGCCGGTGTAATAGGGCGGGCTTGGGTGCAGACGTACAGGATCGCTTGCGACCTGCTTGTAGCCATGCCGCGTATAAAGGCGCACGGCACCAGTATTCTGGGCGTAGACTTGAATGCTCATCTTGTCGAAGCCATGCGTGCGCGCGAGGTTTTCTGCAGCGGCCAATAGCTGTGATCCAACACCCTGGTTTTGCGCTTCGGCAAAGACGGACAGCGCATTGATGAACCAAGTGTTCACCGACAGCTTTTCAAGCGCGACAAATGGGGCGATCGGTGCAGGCAGATCATCCGGGTTTTCGGTTGGGGCCTCGGTGATGGCATAGCTCAGCACCATTCCGATTGGGTTGGCCCCCGCCTCTGCGACAAGCGCATTCATGTAGGAAAATCCGCCTGTCTTCCGCTTGGCGCGTTCGATACCGATTTCGAGCGGCGTTTGGCCTTCTGCGCAGGCGCGGGTCCACAGCCAATTCGGGATGCCTTCGCCGGCAAGATTGATCAGTCTGGCTAGGCTTTCGGCATCGGAAGGTTTGGCTTGCCGGATACTGTCGGTGATCTGAGTGCTCATTCTTCTGTTCTCCTTGACATGTGGGATAGGGTTTGGGCGGCGTTGCCGACCAACCATATGCGTGTGGCTTCACGTTGGCGGGATCATGCGCGCATGAAAGATTGGTCCAACAGGACCACCGGAACCCCATTCCAGATGGTCACCTTCATGGACTGGCATCGGTTAATCGCCATTGCTGCGGTAAGCCGCGTCCTGTGCCGTTGCATCATCCATCTGGAGCGCTTCAAACGCGTATGTCGCGCTCAGGCCCCAGAAGTCATTGAACCCGAGGGTCGTTTGGACCAAACCACCATCGATATCCGCAAAGTCGCCAGTTGCCCCGGTTACCGGGCGCAAGTTGTGCTGACCGATGTCGGCGATCTCGGTGCCTTGTGTCACGACGGTCGCGCCATCTTTGAATGCAAAGGTCTGGCGGCTTATGATCCAAACACCAGTGGTCGCATTACCACCTTCCCCAACGAAGTATCCATCGCAGGTCCAAGTGCCCAGAACGAGATCGGGGAAGGCGGGGCTGCCATCTTCCAGGACACCCACAGTGCCATCGGCGAGCGTGCCTTGGGGATAGATATAGCCTTGGCTTACAAAGGCATTGCCGTGCGCGGGCATGCCGTTCTCGTGTACGGGTTGCGCAGACATGAAGATGCGTGTGTGATCTTCGGCCACGTCAAACGCGGTGGGAGCTTCGGCCCAAACGACGGTTGCCAGTGACAACGCGAACGCGGTGGAGGAGATTAGTGTCTTAAGCATAAGAAGTCCTTTCAGGGAGGGTTGATCGAGAAGAGTTCAAGATGCTGTCAGCGGGTGGTCATGACCCGCTATGCAGCGCACATGCCGGTGATCGGTGCCGCAGCACCCGCCCAGTACCCGGATGTTCGGAAGGCGCGACAAAAGCTCCGCGCTAAGCTTGCCAAGCTCGATCGGATCACCGTCGTCGAGACGCTCGGCTGCGTCCAGTTCAGCATGGCTTTGACGGGACGCATTGGACCGGATACCGCCGATGCGCAGAGTCCAAGCCGCGGTAGTATCGAGGATCTCGCGGAAGTGGTCGGGATGCGCGCAATTGATCATGTAGTAGAGCGGGCCGCCATTGGTCGCGGCATCGACCTCTTCAATCGCTTCGCCAAGGGTCTGGCCTGATGGAAGATGTCCGTCGGTTTCCAGCGTAAACGCAGTCACAACTGGCACGTCGATCTCTTTCGCCGCCTGCACGATGCCGATGGCTTCGCCTGCGTGAGTGAGCGTCATGGCGCTGATCATGTCGACACCGGCTTTGCCGAGCGCATGGATCTGTGGCGCATGATTAAGCAGCGCTTCCTGCTGCGATATCTCGGCGTCGGGCGCATAGGCATCACCCGCTGGTCCAACGAGCCCGTTGATCAGGATCGGACAGGTTTCCGTCTCATGCTCAGCCCGCAGCTCGGACACGAAGGAAACAGCCCTTTGATTGGTCTCCATGACTTCTTTGAGGGTCAGACCAAGTGGGCCTGCCCAAGCCATACCGGCACGCCATGTTGGTGCATCCAGGATAAAGCCGCGACCAGACGCCTTCGCGATATCGACAAAGCGCTCGTAATAGGCGCGCAGATCAGCCTGGCCTTGATCGGTGTCCAGCAGAACTGCCGCCGAAAAGCAGGGCAGATCGTAGCCTTTGTCAAAGATCAGGAATGTCTCCAATCCTCCGTCGGAGAGGAAGAAACGGCGGGTCTCCTTTAGTTTCTGAATACGCATCGAAGCTGTCCTTGTTCGTTGATGCCAAGGAGATACTTCGAACATCAGATTGGTAGATAGTTGCCGCGTGGTCCGGTTGTTTCACTTGTTTTTTTGCCGTATTTTCAGCAAACAACCCGAAAATCAGTGACCACCCCATTCACCAATCCAAGGTCAACTGGACTCGTGGTACAGTGGGAGGCCGACATTGGAGCAAAAAGTCAACACGCGTAGCCGAATCCTCGACATTGCCGAGGCGGCTGTTCTAGATAAAGGGTTTGAGGCCACCTCGATCGAAGAGATCGTTGCAGGCGCGGAGATTTCGCGTGGCGGCTTCTTTTACCACTTCAAAGACAAGAACGCTTTGGCCCGGGCAATGCTCGAGCGCTACATCGAAACCGAAGACGTGCTTTATGACGATCTCTTTGCACGCGCCCGCGAACTGAACGATGATCCACTACACTGTATGCTGATCGGCTTGAAGCTGTTGGCTGAAATGCTTGAGGAGATGCCTCAGGGTCACCCGGGCTGCGTGATTGCGTCTACGGCCTACCAGGACAGGCTCTTCGATGAGGGGGTGCGAGAGTTGAACCGCCAAGCCATATTGGCGTGGCGCAAACGCTTCCGCGGGATGTGCGAAGAATTCGCTGCCTAATACGAACCCAGGGAGCCGGGCATTATGGATGCCTTGGGCGATATGGTCTCCGGGGTGGTCGAGGGCGGCTTGGTCCTTCAACGCGCGCTTCGAGAACACAACAATGCCTCCGAGCAAATCATGCTGTTTCGAACATTCCTGAAGCTCTTGTTCGCTCCAAAACCAAACTAAAGAACGGTTGACTGAGTGTCTCAGCACTCTCGATACCAAGACTTTCAACCGTCTGTTCAATACATCGAGGACTATTTGGTCTGCCCAGTAATCAGACATCGGCGCAACATGCAGCATTCGGTAGTTAGAGTTTAGATCGGACTCGCGGCGTAGGTCTATGACCTTGCCGCACGGATCAAACGGGATCTGGACACGTTTGAGGAGCGAGATGACCCGCACTTAGACTGCTTTGCCTTAGCGCTTTACGCTGATCGGAGCAGCACTCTTTAGCGTCCTATACAGAGCGGCGGGCAAAACTGATTGAAGGTCGTTCCAGCGAGCGAAGACCACGATAAAGACGGCATGTTTTTCCAAGCTATGCCGCTGTCAGCCAGTTAATGTAGACCCTGAGGTTACTTGCAGATATAGCGGCAAACGTCCGCTCAGCAGGCTTTCACGGTTCCCGCATTCGGTTCAAAGCCGTCGCAACAAATTCAAGGTCGAACGCGCCGCGCACAGGTAGCTGACAGGGCCAGGGCGGAAGATGTCTAAAGTAGACGTATATAGACCGCAAAGGCGCCCAAAACTTGAGAAACCGCGTAAGCGCTCCGCTGGCTCCTAACCCATACCAGCGGCCGTCTAATCGCCCGATTGATCTAGCCACTGTTAAGGCACTGTCGAATGAGAGTTGGGGCAAACGTAAAATTCCCCTGCGTCAGGGCAAGCGCATCTGTGTCTTCGAATTGGAACCGGAACCTATTGAAGTTCTCTCGCCTATTTGCTTCGAACACAAAGTCATTTGCCACCGAGCCAAGGTCAAACTGACCGCGCAGAGACACAGCCATCGTCTCGCTTTCAGGGAATTGTTCGTTGGCGAGGATGAAACCTTCTGTATTGCCCGCGCTGTCGATTATCCGACGTGCGCCAAAAAGTTCTACGCTGGTTTCGGATTCAATGCGTCCATAGCGAGCGCTGATTGTCCAGTTGTCTGCAAGGTCATACTCCAGCCCGACAAGAAATCTTCGCGACGTGACCGGGTCACGGCCCCCATCCCGCGGTTCCGCATTCACTTCGTTTGGTGGCGCAATAGGGATCGCAAAGTCATTCCCGCCTAACTGATAGAAATTCTGAAAACCGCGAACGTCGCGTTCTTCATAAATGTAGTCAAAGTTCAACCGAAGTCTCTCGCCACGGTAGTCAAGTGCTAGGGCACCGACAAGGACCTCCTGCCGTGCGTTATCGACAGCAAAATCGCCGGTGATCCCTTCAAAATTGAAGCGAGCCCCAAATTCTTTGTTGGCGCCGAACCGCCTGCCCACATCGAGCTGCGTGGAAAACAAGCTGTCTGAACGCAAGCCAAAAGTAAGGTTTGTGATCGGTGTATCAGTTGCGCGTTTTTGGACCAGATTGATCACACCACCGACCGTACCAGAAGGAGGTATCCCGTTAACAACCGAAGCAGGTCCCCGAAAAATCTCAACTTTCTCATAGGGCGCTAAGCTGTTCGCGTTTCCGCGGTTTAGGCCAAATAAGCCATCAATCGCGAGATCGCCGTTGAACACCGGAAATCCTCGGATGACAAAGTTGTTCGTCGAGGAACCTGACGCCAATGAACTGCGCACTGTGGGATCGTTGACGAAAACCTCGTCGGTGCGAAGCGCCTGCTCGCGCTTGATGAGTTCACTGCTGTACGAGGTGACGCTGAAAGGCACATCCTGCAGTCTTTTGTCTCCAAGTATGCCCACGCGCCCCTCATCTGAAACCAGAACGAGCGTGCCCAAGTCAACGGCATCTTCTGTCGTGTTTTGTGACACAAGTTCCATGCGCGACACGACGAGGCTTCCGGTTTGTGTTTCCCGTACTATCAAATCGGAGCCCTTTATCATCTCGGCCAGCGCAGCCTTGGCTTCCATCTTGCCGACCACAGCCACACTCATACGATCACCGACGTCATCAACGCGGGCCAAAATGGTTGGGCCTGTTTCTTCACTCAAGGTCTCAATTGCCCCGCTCAGAGCCTGAGCCGGAATGCTAATCTCTTGCTGAGCAAAAGAAGCTTCCGGGAACAAAAGTATCGTCGCGCTCGAAGCGAAAATTGTTTTTAAAAAGTCGTGCATTTTTATCCCCGCTTCGGTTTCTGTGACGTTCAAGCCGACGTCTTCAACCTCCTAACGACGCACTTCAGCGGTTTTTCGGGAAATTTCTTCAGTTAGCGGGAAAAAATGTAATGAGGCCTGGAAAAGCTATGACCCGAACACCTGACATGGTCGCAAGTGTGTCGACTGCTTCTTTCGGTTCGCTTAGGTTAATGCCA